>NZ_JALHPM010000064.1:0-32793 GCF_022842525.1 Luteitalea sp. | reverse complement strand
GCCACCCGCGCGCGGCGGCGCTGCGCGGGACGCACTCGCCCCTGCGACCACGCGTGGGCACCAACGTCTACGCGGGCCCCTGTCGCGCCCGGTCGACGACTCCAGTGGCGTCCGGTGGCGTCCCGCGGCGTCCGCGAGGATCGCCCGACGTCTGAGTCGCGTCCCCTCGCCGGACCGTCAGAGACTCGATCGACGGATCCATCAGGTGTTCGCCCGGCGTCGACATCAATCCGGGATGCCGTCCGGCAGTCGCCCGGCGGGGCACGCCGACGGGAGGAGCACGAGGCGCGCCGGACGGCGTCGCCTCGCACTGGGGACGTCTCATGGTGCGCGTGGAGGACGAGGGGGACGTCGCCGGGCTGGCGGGTGCGACCCTTGGCCGTGCAAAGGCTGCGCGCGCCTGGGCGCCGACAGAGCCGCCGAGAGCGGCCTGCACCCCGGCGCGGGCGCGCGCATCGCTTCGGCGGCGCAGGACGTGAGACAGGGGGGCGCCGCGCCCCAGACTTGGCCGTGCAAAGTCTGCGGGGGAAAAGGGGCAGGCACCGCAGCACGTGACCTTCGCGCGTCCATCGACGGTGGTACGCCGCGCCCTGGACCGGCGGTGGTTGACATGAGGCGCCCGCGCGTGGCGGCAGCGCATGCACGGTCGCGGCTGACGCGAGGTACCGCCGCCCGCGTGCCGACGTGCCGACGGGCCGGCGGCACCAACTCGTTTCAAAACGAGTTGCGCGGGCAGGACTGGCAGCGTGCGCCCGCCACCACGCTCTCCGCGCCCGGACGTGACTGCACACCCCTGAACGACACGGGCCCCGGGAGCGTGTGCTCCCGGGGCCGTCAGGTGTCGCCGCACCCGAGCGCGGAGCGCTCGCGTGCGACCAGTGTCGCGTGCGCCGCGACTAGAACGTGAAGCGCGTCACCAGCTGCAGCGTGCGCGGCGCGGCCACGGCGCTGATGGCACCGAAGCCGTTGGGCCGCACCAGGTTGCCCTGCGCGTCGTACGGCAGGTTGGTGATCGTGCGGTCGGTCAGGCTCGCGAAGTTCGCGGTCGCGTTGACGCCGGTGAACTGCGTCTTGTTCAGCGCGTTGAACATGTCGACGCGGAACTCGAAGCGCATGGTCTTGGGCAGCTGGAACGTCTTCGAGAGCGAGAAGTCGAGGTTGTTGATCGGGGGCGCGCGGACGAAGAAGCGCGCCGACTCGGCCCCGTCGCTGCCCGGCTGCGGCGGCGCGAAGCACGACGTGTTGAACTGCACGTACGGGTCGCTGCTCCAGCCGCGGCCCGGGTCACAGGTCAGGACGATCCGGGCGTTCGGGTTGTCGCTGCCCGTGAGGTTGGTGGCACCGATGCCGGGAATGTTGAATCCCACGCCGTAGGGGCGACCGCTCGTCCAGCGGTAGACACCCGAGAGCTGCCAGTTGTTGGCGAGCACGCCGAGCACGCCCTGCGCGACCTCGGGGGTCTGGTAGACGAAGTTCGTGGTGATGTTGTGCGGACGATCGGTATCCACGTACGAGTAGTCGATGCGGCGCAGGGCTTCGCCGCTCAGGTTCGGCACGCCGGCCGACCCGTCGTTGTTGCCGATGCCGAGGGCCTTCGACCACACGTAGAACGCCGAGAACATGAAGCCGTTGTCGTAGCGGCGGTTCACGCCCACCTGCATCGAGTGGTAGTTCGAGTAGGCGTCATAGCCCCAGTACCGGATGTTGCCGTAGCCCGGGTAGGGGCGCAGGAGGTCCGTGGGCAGTGCCGTGGCGCCGGGCACCGTGCTGGTGCCGACGCGCGTCGGGTCCTGGCTCTGCGGCAGGAACGTGGTGCCGAAGGGCAGCGCATTGATCTGCTGCTGGCGGAGCAGGTTCTCCGACGTCGAGCCGACGTAGGCGAGGTCCAGCATGAAGTTCTTGTAGAGCTTGCGCTGGACGCCGAGGTTCCACTGCGTGACCTTCGGCGGGATGAAGTCGTACGCGGTCGGGTTCATCGCCAGCACAGGGTTCGGGTCGCCGGCGCCGCCGGTGAGGCCCTGCAGCGTGCCCCACTGGATGGTGGAGTTCAGCACGCCCGGCGCGTTGGCGATCATGTCGAACACCATGTTGCCCTGCGGTCGGTCGTAGAAGATGCCCCAGCCGCCGCGCACAATCGTGGTGGCCTCGCCCGTGAGGTCGTACACGAAGCCGACGCGCGGCGAGATCATGAACGCCGGGCCATCCTGCAGTTCGGGGTTGATGCCCTGACCGGCCTGGAACGCGCCGTTGAAGCGGTCCGAGCCAGGCGTCAGGCGGCCGATGAAGCGACCTTCCACCGTGTTGGCGAGCGTCGGCGTGGCGCCGGCGGCGAGCACCGCCGGGTCGATGCCGCGGCGATTCGCGCCCGAGCACGGCGAGGCGCCGATGCACACGGGCGTGAAGAGCCGCGCCGCGCTGGACGCATTGAACTGGTCAGGCAGGAAGTTCGAGGCCTGCTCACTGTGGTCCCACTGCGGCGTCAGGTAGTAGAAGCGCACGCCGTAGTCGAGCGTCAGCTTCTTGCCGGCGCGCCAGTTGTCCTGGACGTAGAACTCGAGGTTGGTGTAGCGCCACTCCGGGATGGCGAACTTGTTGGCCTGGGTGTACGTGTTGAACACGCCCAGCGCCGCGTTCGCGTAGCCGTAGCCAGAGTCAAAGGGGTTGTTGGCATCGTCGGCGAAGTTGATGGCGCCGTTGAAGCTCGCGAAGATGCTCTGCGGCTTGAAGCTGTTCTGGTAGTAGATGCCGGCCTTGGAGTTGTGCGAGCCCCAGACACGCGTGATGTTGGCCAGCACGTCGTGCGTGATGTTCTCGTTGGTGAACGGCCCGCGGTCGGTCTGGTACTGACCCGCGTTGGCGGTGCGGCTCCCGCGGAACTGGAACCACGGCACGTAGTCACCCTGCACCGCATCCGGGAACAGGTACGGCAGGCCGGTCAGGCTCGAGTTGGACCGCAGCAGGTTCGGCACCTGCAGCTCGTAGTTCAGCGAGTTCGAGGCGCGCCCCCAGCTGACTTCCACCGACGTCGAGTTGTTGAGCACGCCAGTCGCCGACAGCATGTAGTTGCTGCCCGGGTTCTTGAACAGCGTGGGCGTCGGGAGCTGGTCGCTGCCGTTGCCGGCCCAGGTCGTGCCGTAGGCCTGCAACTGGTTGAACGTCGTGTTCATGTAGCGACCGGTCATGCGCCACTTGTCGCTCACCTGGTAGTCCATGCGGAGCAGGTCCTCACGACGCGGATTGCTGTTGGGGTCCTGGCTCGTGAAGTTCAGGCCGGCGCCGAGGCCCGAGGCATTGGCCTGCGGGTAGATGTCCAGGATCGCGAGGCCGGGCTGCCAGAGCCGGTTCTGCGGGATGCGGCCGAGCACGCCGCCATCGGCGAAGCAGCCGCGCTGGTCGGTCGGACTGCAGGGCAGGCCGGTCGTGGTGTCGCGAATGTACGGCCACGGGTTGCCGCTCGCGTCGACGCTCTGCGAGAAGTCACCGCGGCGCTCGAGGGCGGTGGGCACGCGCGTCTGGCGCTCGGTGGCCGGGTCGGTGCGGCGCTGGTGTTCCTGGCTGAAGAAGAAGAACAGCTTCTTCTTGTTCTGGTTGAAGCCCGGGAAGAACACCGGACCGCCGATGGTGAAGCCCTGGTCGTTGCGTGACGTCTTCGGGATCGGAATCTCGGGGATGACGCGCTTGTTGGTCCAGCTGTTGGCGTTCCACTCGGAGCGGCGGCCATACCAGTAGCCCGACCCGCGGAAGTTCTGCGAGCCCGACTTGGTCACCACCTGGATCTGCGCGCCCGTCGCACGACCGTACTCGGCCGCGTACGAGTTGGTCAGGACCTTGAACTCGGCCACGGCGTCGATGTTGGTCGTCGCCATGTTGCCGCCGTTGTTGCCGGTGTCGATGTTGGCGACCCCGTCGATCGTCACGTTGTTCGAGTTCGGGCGCATGCCGTTGACGGTGAAGCCGGCGGCGTCACCAATCTCCGAGCCCGCCGCGTTCTGCGGCAGGGCACCAGGCACCAGCGTCGCGAAGTTGAAGAGCTGGCGGCCGTTGTTGGCGATGTTGGTCAGCGCCTGCGTCTCGAGGGCGAACGAGCGCTCGCCGTTGGTGGTCTGCAGTTCGCTGACGCGACTGGACACGGTCACTTCCTCGGACATCTGGCCGACTTCGAGGGCCAGATTGCCGAGCGACACGCGGTCGTTCGCGTTGAGGACGAGGTTGGTCTGTTCGAGGGTCTTGAAGCCCTGGAGCGCCACCTGCAGCGTGTAGGTGTCGGCCCGGACGATGGCGAACGAGAACCGACCATCGGCGTCGGTCACGGCGGTCAGGGAGTTGCCCTGGGTCCTGCTGGTGAGAGTGACGGTCACGCCGGGGAGCATGCCGCCTTGTTGATCCTGGACGGAACCGGAGACCGAGGCGCTCGTGGTTTGCGCCTGGCTCTGCACCGTCAACCCCAGGACCACGAGACCCGCGAGCACGATGCGCACGAGTCCTTGCAGCCTTCGGTGGAAGGACATCGAACCTCCTCTGGGCCGCCCTTGGGCGACGCGAGTTTGACTCACAATGGGACGAAGCGCGCTGAATTTACTGACGATTGGCAGGACGTGTCAAGAGTGTTGCCAAATCTTCGTACAGATGTGCTACTAGGTCAGTCCACTTCGCCTCAGCGCGGCCGATACTCACGCGCCAGCGCCAGCCCGATCGGGTGCGTGGGATTGCGCTGCAGCAGACGCTCGACCGCGCGCAGTCCCTCGGCGGTGCGCCCCGCACCGAGATGGATCTTGGCGATCGTCACGTAAGCATTCTCGAACTCAGGAGTCCTGGTGACGAGGTCTTCCAGCAGCGCCACGGCCTCGTCGGCACGCCCCCGCGCGACGAAGACCAGCGCCAGGTTGTTGGCCGCCTCGCCGTAGTCCGGACGACGACGCACCGCGTCGCGGAAGTACTGCTCGGCACCGTCGAGGTCGCCCGCACGGCCGAGCAACAGGCCGAGGTTGTTCAGTGCCTCCGGGAAGTCGGGCTGCAGGGCCAGCGCCCGCTCGTACAACGGCCGCGCCTCGGCCTCGCGCCCGCTCAACAGCAGCGCGTACCCGAGGTTGTTGAGCGCATCGGGGTACTCCGCCGTGGCGGCGAGGGCCTGCCTGAACCGTGCCATGGCCCCGTCGAGATCGCCATCCTGTGCCAGCAGCGTCCCGAGGTCGTTGTGCGCCTCCGCCAGGGACGGATCGAGCGCCAGCGCGCCTTCGTAGGCGGTGCGCGCCCGCGGCACCTGCCCGCTCTTGGTCAGCAGCGTGCCGAGCCGATACAGCACCGCGGCGCTCGGGCTGGCCTGCGACGCGCGCTCGAAGGCGACGATGGCCTCGGTGTCGAGCCCGGCCTCGAGCAGCTCGCGGCCGAACGGCAGGAAGTTGCGCGGCGACAACGGCGCATGGAACCGACCCGGGAACGGCAGCGCGCGGGCCAGACGCTCGGCCTCGGGTACGTCGAGCGCAGCGGCATCCGCAGCGACCTGTGCCGCGTCGGTCGTGCCGCGATAGGCGCGCACGACCTGTCCCTGCGCGTCGAGCAGCAGCGCCGTCGGCAGCGGCAGCGGCTGCCGGTTCATGAACAGGCTGCGATGCACGATCGCCCACAGCAGCCCCTGCGCCCGCGAGGCATGGACCACGGGCAGGGTCGTCGGTGCCGCCGCCTTGACCCGCGCCGCGTCGCCCTCGTCGTCCAGCGCCATCGCCAGCACGCCGACGCCGGCCGCGGCCAGGCGGCCCTGCCCGCGCGCGATCGTGTCGAGCAGCGCGCGCGAGGCGGTGACGTCGCTGCGCCAGAACAGCAGCAGGGCGGGACGCCCCTTCAGGGCCGCGAGGGAGACCGCGCGGCCGTCGAGGCTGGTGGCGGCGAAGTCCGGGGTCGGAAAGGGTTCGAAGAACCATCCGCCTTCGCCTGACGGCTTCGGCGTGGCTGGTGACGGCCCGCTCGGAGAGCGGGCCCTACCCGTCGCATCGGCCCTACCCGTCGCATCGGCCCTACCCGTCGCATCGGCCCTGCCCGCGGCGCCCCGCACGATCGGCTCGCGCTCGAGGGCACCGCCTTCCACGAGACGGTAGCGGGTGTCGATCGGCAGGTCGGTGAAGGTCTGGGTCGTGCCGCTCGGCCACACCACCGTCAGGCGTCGCACCGTGCGACTGGCGCCCAGGCCGAACAGCAGCTCGCGGGAGTGCTGCGAGAGGAAGCCGGATCCGGCCTGCAGGTGCTTCAGGTTCTGGACCGTCTCGGTCTCGACGCGCACCGTCGCGCCGATGGCGTCGCGATTGCTCGTGGTGCCCTGCAGCCGGATGGCAATGACGGCGCGTGCCGGGTGATCGTTGCGGAAGACCCGCAGCTGCGGCGCCTGACGCGCGGCCATGACCGCGAGATCGGGATCGCCGTCGCGATCGAGATCGACCACCGCGAAGGCGCGGCCGTCCTGGTCCAGATCGAGTCCGGCGGCACCCGACACGTCGTCGAAGGCGCCGCGGCCGTCGTTGCGCAGCAGCACGTTGCGTTGCCGACTCGCGATCGACCCGCGCACCAGGCGCAGGTTGATCGCCCGCCAGGCGTCGTCATACGGCGTCCCCTTCAGGCGCGTAAGGGGCGAGCGCGCCACGACCTGCCGCCAGAAGTAGCTGTCCAGATCGGTGTCGCCGTCGTCGCGCGAGAGCATGCCGTTGGCGATGTAGAGGTCCTGCCAGCCGTCGCTGTCGAAGTCCAGCGTGTCGGAGGACCATGCCCACCGGCCCATCGTCGCGCCCGCCTCGACCGAGCGGTCGTCGAAGGTGCCGTCGCCGCGATTGCGGAAGAGCGAGTTGCCGCGCGCGTGGTGGCGATAGTAGGCCCGCACCTCGGGACCGGCGTCCGGCATGAAGGCGGGGGAGGCCGTCACCCGCAAGCCCGGCGCGCTCCACATGTTGCCGGCATAGATGTCGAGGCGGCCGTCGTTGTCGTAGTCGAGGAAGGCCGCGCTCATGCCCGCCCCGTGATCGAGGACGCCGGCCGTCGCGGCCACGTCCTCGAAGCGCACGGCGCCGCCGCGTGCCCCCAGGTTGCGGTACAGATTCTTGGTGCCGAAATCGTTGGCGACGAACAGGTCCGGCCAGCCGTCGGCGTCGATGTCGCCCCAGGCGGCCGAGAAATGGTAGCGATCGTTGCCGACGTCGAGGCCGACCTGCGCGGTCACATCGACGAAGCGGCCCGTGCCGTCGTTGCGGAACAACACGCCCGGCGGGCCGTTGCGTGCGTCGTGATAGGGCATGGGCGTGCCGGCCTTGTCCTCGCCGGCACCGAAGAAGTACGAGTAGACGCAGAGATAGAGGTCGAGGAAGCCGTCGCGGTCGAAGTCGGCCATCGTGACGCCCGTGAGCACGCCCTGCAGCGGCGCCGCGAACGTGAAGGCGTTGTCGATCACCCTGAACTGCCCGCGGCCGTCGTTCTGCAGCAGGAGGGGCTGCAGGCTCGTGGCGAGCACCAGATCCTGATCGCCGTCGTTGTCGACGTCGACGAACAGCGACTGCGCGGTGTCGTCGAGCAGTCCGAGCCCCGAGCGCTCGGTCGCGTCCTCGAAGGTGCCGTCGCCACGCGCGCGCAACAGACGATTGGGCAGCCCCGACGGCTGGGCGACGTACAGGTCGTCGAGGCCATCGCCGTCGGCATCGCCCACCGACACGCCGTGGTGGCCGTTGGAGTCACGCGTCAGCACCGCATCGATGCGCGCCATCCACGCATCGAGGCCGGTGGCGAACTGGCGGCCGACCTGTGACGTCGGCGCGACGACCTGCCCGGTGATCTCGCGGAAGAGCGGCGCACGCGCGCGGCTGGCGACGTGAGCGCCGGCCGTCCACTCCACCACCTGGACCGCGTCACCGGCGCGCCGCCACGTCATGTGCCAGGTGCCGACCTGCGACGTGCGACTGCCACCCGGCATCTCCCCCACGATCTCGGCGCGCACCTCGACCCGTAAGTCGGACTCTCGCGCGTCGATGGCCGTGACCAGGAACTCCGTCACCACTGGCGCACCCATGTGCACGACGAGGCCGCGCAGGTGCTCGACGAGCGCCCGCTCGTCCATGGTCGTGCCCGTCACGGCGGCCACGCGCCCGATCTCGAGAGGCTGATCCCCGGCGCGCCCTGCCTGGTCGCTCCACAGCGAGCCAGCCCTGAACCCGGGCGCGAAGAGCCCGCGCGGCACGGCCGACGGCTGTGCGCCTCCGCGCAACCACGTGCCCAGGGCCTGCAGACGTGCCTCGATGATCTGCGCATCGCGTTCGCTCGTGAACGCGTCGGTGCCCGCCTCGAGATGGGCCAGATACGGCGCCAGGGCCTCTGGCGTGGTCAGCGGCGGTGCAAAGACGGGGAGCCGCTCCTGCGTCGCGACATGTGACTGACCCAGCGCCAGCGCGCCTGCGAGCGCGAGCACCCGTCCGTGCCAGCGGCGCCGGCTCACGGTGCCACTCCCTCGGATCGCACGCGCGCGTCCGGCGTCAGCGAGAGGGCATGCAGACGATCGACGGCCAGCCCTCTCCAGATCCAGCGCGACCCACCCGGCATCCGGACCTCGACGTCGACGGGCCCGGTGTGCGTGCCGACGCCGACCTGCACGCGCAGGTCCCCCTGCGACATGAAGCTGCTGCCCGATCGCACCTCGCGCACCTGACGCATCGCACCGGCCGTCACGGTCACCTTCGCACCGATGGCCAGGCGATTGCCGGTCGGACTCGACAGCTGCACGGCGACCCAGTGATGCGGCGACGTCTGGCGGTTCTCGAGCAGCGTCGGCACGTCGTCCATGTTGCTGATGACCACGTCGGGGTCACCGTCGTTGTCGAGGTCGCCGACGGCAAGGCCGCGGCTGACCTTCTCGACCTGCATGCCGGGACCCGCCAGCGCCGACACATCGCGGAAGGCGCCCCCGGTGTTGAGCAGGATCTGGTTCTTCTGCGCGAAGCGCTCACCGAGTGCCGGGAAGTCCCCGACGTCGGCGAAGATGTGGCCGTTGGCGATGAACAGATCCTGCCTGCCGTCGAGGTCGGCGTCGAGCAGCGCGACCCCCCAGCCCATGCGCTGAAAGGTGCTGGTGGCAAGACCGGCCGGCAGCGCGGCATCCTCGAACAGCCCATCACCGAGGTTGCGGTACAGCGTGTTGCGATCGTGGGCGAAGGCCGTCAGCACGAGGTCCATCCGGCCATCGCCGTCGGTGTCACCGGCGTCGACGCCCATGCCCGCCTGGGCGCGTGCCTCGCCGTTCACGGCGACCCCGGCCATCACGCCGACGCTGTCGAAGCGACCGTTGCCGAGGTTGCGGTAGAGGAAATTCGGATTGGAGTCGTTGGCCACGAACAGGTCCACGGCCCCATCGTCATCGACGTCGGTGGCGACGACGCCGAAGCCGTAGGCGTGGGCGGCATCGGTCAGGCCGTGCGCCGCGGTGGCTTCGCGAAACCGGCCGCCGCCGATGTTCTCGAAGAACAGATCGGGCTCACCCGGCAGTCCGGCCGGGCCGACCATGATCGCCGGGCCGTTGCGCCAGCGCAGCGTGCGGCGCGCCCGGTGCAGGTCGTCGTCGGTCGTCTGAACGTAGCGCGCGACGTAGAGATCGAGATCTCCGTCGGCATCGACATCGACGAACGTGCAGCCGGTGCTCCAGCCCCGGGCGGCGACACCCGCGGCAGCGGCGATCTCCTCGAAGCGCCCCTTGCCCGTGTTGCGGTAGAGAAAATTCGGGCCCCAGTTCGTGACGTAGAGATCGACGTGCCCGTCGCCGTCCGCGTCGCCGGCGCAGACGCCGTTACCCCAGGCCTCGCCGTCGACGCCCGCCGCTGACGAGACGTCCTCGAAACGCCAGCCGCCGAGGTTCCGGTAGAGCGCATTGCGATGCGGGATGCGATTGCGCGCGCCATCGAGCTGGGCGGCCGTCACGAGGTAGATGTCGAGCCAGCCATCGCCGTCGACATCGACCAGCGCCACTCCGTTGCCCGGCGATTCTAGGATGTGGTCCTTCGTCGGTCCGCCGTTCCAGGTCCGTGTCGGCAACGGTGGGCGCTCGTGAAACGCCAGCATGGTCGGCGTCGATGCGTCGGCGGTCGCGGCGGTGGGCGCGGCCGGCGCCGGCCCCATCGCCGACGCATGGCCGCCATACACCGGCTCCTTGACCCGCGCCTGGCTGTAGCTGCCCTGGAAGGCGAGGCCCAACGCCACCTCACCGTCGATCGCCGTGCGCACCCGCGCCAGGAGCGCCGTGATGGACGCCGCATCGAGATCGCGGCGGTCGTCGCGAACCGCCGCGATCGTGGATCGCACCTGATCGCGCAGGGGCTCGGTGACCAGTCCGGTGCCGGCCGACTCGCGATCGATCGTCCCGAGCGTCTCGGCCAGCGCGTGCCTGGCCGCGCGGCGATCGTCCGGCGTGGCGGCCCCGTCGGTTGCGCGCGTGAGGTGCGTCGTGGCCTGGCCCAGACGCGCCGTCAGCGTGGCGCTCGTCGCCGTCGTCGTCACCGGTGCCTGTTCGACGGCGCCGATGGTGGCGATGGCCACCGGCAGAAGGAGGGCGACGCCAGCGGTCTCGAGGCACGCGGTGCGGCCTCGCATCTGGATCGCCAGCATGCGTTCACGAATCCATCCGGTCACGGTTGCCCCATTCTGGACCATAATCGCGACTGAGTTGACGATGCGTCGCATAGACCCCACTGAGTTCCGCATCGCCCATCGCGGCACCTCGAGGGAGATCAACCGGCAGATCGCCCTGAACCTCGTGCGTACGCGCCAACCGATCTCTCGCGCCGAACTGGCGCGGTTGATGGGGGTGCGCCGTGGCGCCATCAGCCGGCTCGTCCAGGACCTGCTGGATGCCCGGCAGATCTTCGAGGGCGAGAAGGGCGACAGCAAACGGGGGCGCAAACCCCAGTACCTGTTTCTCGAGACCCGGCAGCGCTGTGTCGTCGCCGTCGACATCAGCGCCAGCCACACGCTCGTCCAGGTCTCGGATCTCCTCGGCCAGCCCCTGCTGGCGCAGTTCGAGATCGCCACGCCGGTCGAGGCCGCCGAGATGGTGCCGAAGCTGGCCGAGTGCATCACCGACCTGCTCGCCAACAAGGACGTGGTGGGGGAGTGCCTGGGGATTGGCGTCTCCATCTGCGGCCTGGTGGACATCGACGGCGGCAAATTGCTTCGTGCCCCGACGCTCGGCTGGGTGGACGTCTCGCTGCGCGATCCGCTGCAGGACGCCACCGGGCTGCCGGTGGTCGTCGAGAACAACGTCAAGGCGTCGGTGCTCGCCCAGCTGTGGGCGGTGCGCAGTACGGCGGCCGACGGCCCGGTGGTGTTCGTCAACGCCTCCGAGGGCGTGGGCGTCGGCATCGCGCTCGACGGACAACTGGTGCGCGGTGCGCGCAACGGCGCCGGCGAGTTCGGTCATGTGCCGCTCGACATGGACGGCCCGACCTGCGGCTGTGGACTGCGGGGGTGCTGGGAAACGTACGTGTCGGTCGGGGCCACCGTGGCGCGCTATCTCGGGACCTCGGCCTCCTGGCCTGACGCCAGTCGGCCCAGCACGACCGTGGCGGAGATCGTCGCCAGGGCCCGCGCCGGTGACGCCCATGCCCGCGACGTGCTGGAGACGACGGGGGCCTACCTCGGACGCGGACTCTCGATCGTCATCAAGGCGGTGCAACCGGTGCGCATCTACATGAGCGGCGAGATCACCGAGGGCTGGGAGTTCGTCCTGCCATCGCTGCGGCGCGTGCTGCGCGAACTGACGCTGGTGCCCGAGGACGCCGACACGGAGATCGTCGTGGTGCCGCTCACCGACCAGCCCTGCCTGCGTGGCGCCGCCGCCCTCGTGACCAGCCCGGCCTTCGCCGCGCCGGTGGTCGCCTGAGCAATGCTGCCACTGAGCGACGCGCCCAACTCGTCGAAGATCCCATACGTCACGTACGCGCTGATCGCGATCAACGTCGCCATCTACCTGTTCTACACGCTGCCGCTGTCCGGGCAGGCGCCGGCCACGGGCGATCCCCGGTTGGCGGCCTACGTGAGCGCGATCCGCGAGTCGCTGCCGGCGGGCGTCTCGATCCGTGAACTCGTCGGATCCATCAGCCTCTACGACCTGTTCGTCTTCGACCACGGCTACAAGCCCGGCGCGGCGCAGATCAGCGACCTGTTTGCCGCGATGTTCCTGCACGGGGGCTTCATGCACCTGTTCGGGAACATGCTGTTCCTGTGGATCTACGGCGACAACGTCGAGCACCGCCTGGGTCATGCCAGCTACCTGTTCTGGTACCTGCTGACGGGCGTGGCGGCCACCCTGTTCTTCGCCGTGCTGGCACCGGGCTCGCTGGTGCCGATGGTCGGCGCCTCCGGGGCCATCTCCGGCGTGCTCGGCTTCTACTTCTGGTGGTTCCCCCGCAACGTCGTCCGCGTGCTGCTGCTGTTCTTCCCGATCTTCGTGCGCGTGGTCGAGATTCCCGCGCGCATCGTGCTCGGCATCTACCTGTTCCTGGACAACATCCTGCCGATGCTCGTGGCCGGCGGGAGCGGCGGCGGTGGGGTGGCGCATGGCGCGCACATCGGCGGGTTCATCGCCGGCGTGGCGGCGGCGTGGGTGCTGTCACGGCGTGAGGTCGAGGGCACCCCGCAGGAGTACCGGGCCGAGGCGCGGTCCCTGCCCGCCGTGAGCGGCGTGGTGGCGCAGTCCATCGCCAGTGGCGACATGCCGGCGGCCGCGCGTGCCTACTTCGCGATGCCCTCGCACGAGGCCGCGCAGGCCCTCGACCCCCGGCAGTCACTCGCCCTCGGACAGTGGCTCGCGGACAACGGCCACGGGCAGGCCGCCGTTACGGTCTACCAGCGGCACATCAAGCACCATCCGCGCGGTCCCGGGCTGGCCGACGCGCACCTCGGTGCCGGCCTGGCGTTGTTGCGGCATCTCGACCAGCCGGCCATGGCCTACCAGCACTTCCTCGATGTCCTGCAGCACGATCCGTCGGCCCAGACCGCGGCGGAGGCCCGCGCGGGGCTGGCCGCGATCGCCGGGCGGCAGAAGTTCCCCGCGCGACGGTTCTCCTCGTAGCACGCCAGGGACGCATGTTCAGACGACAGACAGAAGGGGCGGTGGTCTGCACGAGTTGCGGATCGCTGGTCGGTGTGCGCGACGCGGAGTGCCTCACGTGCGGCCGGCGCAATCCGGGGCTGTGGGGCTTCGCGCCGGTGCTGCGACGGCTCGGTCAGGATCTGGGCTTCGTCACGCTGGTCACCGTCACGTGCGGCGTGCTCTATGTCGTGTCGCTGTTGCTCGGGGGCCCACAGGCACAGGGTGGCGGGATGCTGGGGATACTGTCACCCGACCGCGTCAGCCTGTTCCTGCTCGGGTCGAGCGGCGCGGTGCCGGTGTTCGGCTTCGGCCGGTGGTGGACCGTCCTGAGCGCCGGCTGGCTGCACGGCGGCCTGCTGCACATCGTGTTCAACATGATGTGGGTGCGGCAACTGGCGCCGGCGACCGCGGAATTGTACGGCCCCGGCCGCACGGTGGTCCTCTACACGATCGCGGGAGTCAGCGGCTTTGCGGCCAGTTCACTGGCCGGCATGTTCATGGGCTGGATGCCGCTGCCGATGCTGCGCGGCGCCCAGTTCACCGTCGGCGCGTCGGCGCCCATCTTCGGCCTGCTCGGCGCGCTGGTGTACTACGGACGCCGCAGCGGCAGCAGCGCCGTCCGCAGTCAGGCGGTCGGGTACGCCCTGATGCTCGGTGTGTTCGGCCTGATCATGCCGGGCATCGACAACTACGGCCACGGCGGCGGCTTCCTCGGCGGCTACCTCGCCGGTCGGATCATGGACCCGTTGAAGCCGGAGCGCCTGGACCATCTGCTGATGGCCCTGGCGTGCCTGGTGGCCACCGCGCTCGCCATCCTCGCGTCGGTGGTGTTCGGTCTGCCGCTCGTCCGCTGACGGCCGGGGCGCGGCCGGCGCGCCCTCGGTCGTCGGCGCATCCCTCAGCGTGGCAGCGCGTAGGCCACGAGTCCCGTGGGCCCCTTGTGCGGCGTCGGCACGGCGCCGGGGCCGGTGGGCTGGGTCGCCGAGGCCGTGAC
Source organism: Luteitalea sp. (assembly GCF_022842525.1). Lineage (NCBI taxonomy): Bacteria > Pseudomonadati > Acidobacteriota > Vicinamibacteria > Vicinamibacterales > Vicinamibacteraceae > Luteitalea > Luteitalea sp. The sequence goes on along the minus strand of NZ_JALHPM010000064.1, from coordinate 18,694 downwards.
CAGCAGATACTGCCGTCCACCCAGTTCGAACATCGACGGTCCGCCGCTGGTCGGCCCGCCCAGCGGGAAGGTCGCCAACTCCTTGCCGTCGCTGCTGTCGTAGGCGTGCACCTTGCGGTCCGCGGCGGTGGCGAACACCAGGCCGCTGCCGGTGACGATCAGCCCGCCCTTCACCGTCGAGGCCGACCCGGTGCCCGTGATGCCGAGCGGCAGCAGGCGCAGGTCGTCGCCGAGCCCCTTCTGCCAGGCGATCGCCCCCGTGTTCAGGTCGTACGCCGTCAGCGTCGTGTACGGCGGCTTGATGATGGTCGGGTAGAGCCCGAAGCCATCGGTCACGGGATACCCCTCGCGCACGATCTCCTCGGGGGCGCCGGCGCGCGCCGGCCGCTTCTCGCCTGGCTTGAGCAGCCGGATGATGGTCGGCACGTTGAAGCCGATCACGTACACCCGTCCGTCGCCCGGATGGGCCGCGGTGCTGCCCCAGTTGGATCCGCCCTGATTGCCGGGCATGTGGACGACGTCCTCGAACCCGATCGGCGTGAACGGCCCCTCGTTGCGGGCCTTCGCGATCCGCTGGCGGAACTGCTCGCGTTCCTCGGCGGTGAGGATGTACGGGTTGAGGTCGTTCACGGTGAACGACTGGCGCGAGAACGGCTCCGGTTTGGTCGGGAAGGGCTGGGTCGGCGACAGCTTCTCGCCCGGCACCGTCCCGCCCTGCGGCACGGGACGTTCCTCGATCGGCCAGATCGGCGCGCCCGTCGCCCGGTCGAACACATACAGGTAGCCGGTCTTGCCGGCCTGGGCCACGACGTCGATGCGGCGGCCGTCGTGGCGCACCGTGGTCAGCTGCGGCGCGGAGTTGTTGTCCACGTCCCAGATGTCGTGATGCACCGTCTGGAAGTGCCAGAGGCGGCGGCCGGTGCGGGCGTCGAGCGCGATCAGGCTGTCCGAGAACAGGTTGTCGCCGTGGCGGTAGCCACCGTAGAAGTTGTACTTGCCGCTGCCCGTCGGCACGTAGACGATGCCGCGCGCGACGTCGACCGAGGACTCGGCCCAGTTGTTCGCGCCGCCGACGGTGGCGCGCGCATTGGCCGGCCACGTGTCGGCGCCGAACTCCCCGGTGCGCGGGATGGTCCGGAAGGACCACACGAGCGCGCCGGTGCGGACGTCGTAGGCACGGATGTCGCCGGGCGCGGAGGCGTATTCGCGGTTGGTGGCCGACCCGAGGATGAGCAGGTGCTCGAAGACGCGTCCGGGCAGACGGCTCTGCTGCTCGACGGTCGCCGCGTCGCGGTCGAGGCCCTCGCGCAGGTCGACGACGCCGTCCTTGCCGAAGGTTGGGATGGGCTTGCCCGTCTTCGCATCCAGGGCCCGCAGCATGTTCAGCGTGCTGAAGAGCAGCCGCTGATCCTTCCCGTCGGCGCTCTCCCAGTAGTTGACGCCACGGATGGCGAACGCCTTGATCTCGGCCGACGCCCACAGCTCCTTGCCGGTCGCGGCGTCGACGGCCACCATCACGTTGCCTCGAGCCCGCGTATAGATGGTGCCGCGCACGACGACGGGGTTGAAGTCCGTGTCGCCATCGGGATAGGTCCACGCCACCTGCAACTGCCCGACGTTGGCCTTCGTGATCTGCGTGGCCGCGACGAACCGTGAACTGTCCGGGCCGCCCGCGTAGTCGCGCCACTCTCGCGGCGTGCCCTGGCCTACCACCGACACCTGCGAGACCCCGACCGCCACGGCCACCGCGAGGCACACACCGCTCACGGCCCGCACGCGCCGCGACCTCTCCACCGACTGCATCCCGAGCATCGACACGTTCTCCTGGGAAACCGGCGGCCAGTCTATCGCACGGGCTCAGGGCACGGGGTTCAGGGCTCAGGGCTCTGGGCTCAGAACCGAAGGCTCAGGGCTCTGGGCTCAGGGCTCAGAACCGAAGGCTCGAGGGCCAGGGCTCAGGGCTCAGAACCGAAGGCCGAAGGCCGAAGGCCCAAGGCCCAAGGTTCAAGGCTCAGGGCTCAAGGCTCAGGGGAGTCGGATACGGTAGTGTTGGCTGGCCGTGGCGATCGAGACTCCCAACCAGGCAGGTGGCACCATGGCGTGGCTTCGGGCCGGGCGGCGACGGCTCGCGTCGAGTGTCGTCCTGGTGGTGGCACTCGTGTGGCCCGCGGCGGGTGGGGCGCAGACCGGTGGTCCTGTCGTGGCCCGCGTGGCGGCCGGGCAGGCGGTGGATGAGGCCGGTGCGAGCGCGCTGGCCCGCTGGCGGCAGCAGGCGCAGGGGTCGGGCACCATTCGTCTGATTGCCAGCCTGTCGTCCCCGCCGTCTGCCGCAGGCGTGGCCGGAGAGACGGCGCGCGCGGCCAACGGCGCGGCGCTGGCGCAGGTCGTCGCCCGGTTGGGGGCGCGTGCCCGTGCCGCCCGCGCCCTGACGATGCTCCCCGTGCTCGTCGTCGAGATCGATGCCGAGGGCCTCGAGACCCTGCTGACCGACCCGGCCATCGCTGCCCTCGAGGAGGACCGCACGTTCGTCCGCACGCTGGCCCAGAGCGTGCCGCTGGTGCAGGCCGACCAGGTGTGGGCACAGGGCTATCGCGGCGCGGGCTGGACCGTGGCCATTCTCGACGACGGGGTCGATGTGATGCATCCGGCGTTCGGTGGCCGGGTCGTGGCCGAAGCGTGCTACTCCGGGCACGGAAGCACCGCGGCGAGTCAGTGCCCCGGCAAGGTGCTGTCCTCGACGGCGCCAGGGTCCGCGGCGCCCTGTTCGGGCTGCACGCACGGCACGCACGTCGCCGGGATTGCGGCCGGCAGCGGCGGGGTGGCTCCACTGGCGTCGATCATCGCCATGCAGGTGTTCTCGCGCGACGACCTCGCGTACTTCACCGATGTCCTCCAGGCGATCGACCGCGTGCTCGTGCTCGCCTCGACCTACGACATCGCGGCAGTGAACCTGAGTCTCGGCACCGAGTCCACCTATGCGATGACGTGTGACGCGGCGTCGCCGGCGGTGTTCACGGCTTTTGCCGCCCTGCGCGCCGCCGGCATCGCCCCCGTGGTCTCGTCGGGCAACACCAGCACGTCGACGGGACTGGAGTTCCCGGCGTGCTTCTCCAACGCCGTGAGCGTCGGCAGCACCTCCAAGTCCGATGTCGTCGAGAGCTACAGCAACGCGGCCAGCTTCCTGCAGCTGCTGGCGCCGGGCGGCGCCATCACGGCGCCGGTCCCCGGCGGCGGCACGGCCGTGCGAAGCGGCACCTCGATGGCCGCGCCTCATGTGACCGGTGCGTGGGCGTTGCTGCGCGAGCGCCTGCCGACGGCGTCGGTGGACGCCGTCCTCTCGGCGTTGAAGACGACCGGAGCGACGGTCACCGATGCCCGCAATGGCCTGACGTTCCCTCGCATCCGCATCGCGGCGGCGGCCGAGGCTCTGGCGTCGTTCACCGTCACCCCGACCAGTTGGGCAGCGGCCGCGGCCGGCGACACGACGTCGGTCGCCCTCAGCAGTTCGGCCGCCAGCGCGACCTGGACCGCCTCCACAAACCAGGCCTGGCTGACGGTGACGCCCACCGGTGGCATCGGATCGGCGACCGTGACGATGATGGCGGCGCCGCACACCACGTCGGCGCTCGCCCGCGCCGCCACGGCCACCATCGGTGGGCGGACCATCACCGTCACCCAGGGAGGCGCGACGGCGCAGTTCACGTGGGCGTCTCCGGCGCCTGCGCTCGCCCACGGCGGCGAGACACGTACGTCGATGCTGACCAGTTCATTGCCCGACGCGGCGTGGACGGCCTCGAGCTCGCAGGCCTGGCTGACCGTGAGCCCGCTCTCGGGCACCGGCAGCACGGTGGTCACCCTGACGGCGCTGCCGCACACCTCGTCGGCCGCGCCCAGAACGGCGTTCGTGACTGTCGGCGGACAGGCGCTCCCGGTTTCGCAGGGTGGCGCTCCGGCGGCCGTCACCGTGAGTCCGGCGACGTGGTCGCCTCCCGTGAGCGGTGGCACGCAGGTGGTCGGCGTCACGGTGACGCCAGCAGACGGGGCCTGGGACGTCACCCCCAGCGCCTCGTGGGTGAGTGCCATGCCTGCCAGCGGCGTCGGCGCTGCCACGGTGACCCTCGTCGCGTCGGCGCACACCACGTCGGCGTTGCCTCGGACGGCCACCGTGAGCATCGGCGGGCAGGCGGTCGTGGTGACGCAGGCCGGAGCCGTGCCTCAGGTCACCGTGGCGCCGACGCGCGTCGAGGTGCCGTCGACCGGCGATGCGTACCCGCTCACCGTCACCAGCTCGCTGCCCGACAACGCCTGGAGCATCACGTCGTCGGCGACCTGGCTCACCGCACAGGTGCAGGCCGGTACCGGCCCGGGGTCGGTCCTCGTGCGTGCGGCGGCCAATGTGTCCGTGCACGCCCGCACCGGGACGGTCACGCTGGCGGGGCACCTCGTGACGTTCGTCCAGGCGGGCGTGGTGCCTGGCTTCTCCGTCGATCCGACGACGCTGTCGCTCGAGGCGCCAGGCGGCACGCGGCTGGTCGCCTTGACGGCGTCGGCGCCCGATGCCTCCTGGTCCGTGGCCAGCACCGTGCCCTGGCTCACCGTCTCGCCCTCGAGCGGGCAGGGGACTGGCACGATCGCCGTGGTGGTCGCGCCGACCTCTCGGACACAACCGCGGACGGGCACGTTCACGGCCGCGGGTCGTGTCGTGACCGTGGTGCAGGCCGGGGGCGATCCCAGCGCCACGGTGAGTGCCGTCTCGTGGCAGCCTCCATCGGAGGGCGCCTCCACGCAGATGCTGCTGGACGTCACGGCCTCGACCGGATCCTGGATCGCGATCAGCAATGTGCCGTGGCTGACCGTGAGTCCCGCACATGGGACCGGAGACATGCCGGTGACGCTGGCGGCCCTGCCCTCCGTCAGCGGTGGCGTCGGGCTGCCCACCGGCGTCCTGCCGTCGCCGCTCCCGACCACGTCCGCCGTGGTGACGGTGTCGCAGGCCGCGGCCACCGGTCTGCGCACGGGGCTGGTGGTGTTCCTGCCTCAGCCACCGGTCGCCATGCACAGCCGTTTCCTTGCCGAAGGTGCGGCCTCGGGCTTCTTCGACACGCGCCTCGCGCTGCTCAACGCGGGCGACATCGACACCTCGGCCACCGTCACGTTTCTCAGGAGTGGACACGATCCGGTCGACCTGTCCGTCGACGTGCCGGCACGCACACGGCGCACGATCTGGCCCGGCACGATCCCGACCCTTGCCGATGCCGAGTTCTCCACCATCGTCACCGCGTCGCAGCCGCTGGTGGTGGATCGGACGATGACCTGGGGCCCATCAGGCTATGGGGCGCATGCGGAGACGGCCGCGATGCAGCCCTCGCCGCGGTGGTACTTCGCCGAAGGTGCGACACACAGCGGCTTCGCCCTCTTCTACCTCCTGCAGAACCCGGACGCGCGCTCGGTCGACGTGCGCGTGCGCTACCTGCGCGCCACGGAGCCTTCGCTCGAGAAGATCTACACCCTTGCGCCGCGCTCCCGCACCAACATCTGGGTCAACCTCGAGCAGTTCCCGGGGCTGGGCCAGGCGCTTGCCGCCGCGGAGGTCAGCGCCGTGGTGGAGACGCTCGACGGCACGCCGATCATCGCGGAGCGGGCGATGTATCGATCGTCGGGCGGGCGCCCCTTCGACGCCGGTCACGAGAGCATGGGCGTGACCACGCCCTCGACGCGCTGGTTCTTCGCCGAGGGCCGCACCGGGGCCTTCTTCGATCAGTTCATCCTGCTCGCCAATCCGAGCGACGTGGATGCGGCCGTGCGCGTCACCTACCTGCTGGACGACGGCCGGACGTACGTGACGACCATGGTGGCGCCGGCGAGTGCGCGCACGAGCCTGTGGGTCGATCGCACGATCGTGCCCGGCGTGGCCGGGGAACCCCTGGCCGACGTCGCGCTGTCGATGGTCGTGGAGTCGACCAACGGGGTGCCGCTGATCGCCGAGCGCGCGATGTGGTGGCCGGGCGATGGGACGACCTGGCACGAGGCACACGGCTCCGCCGGTGCGACGACCACCGGCACGGTGTGGGCGCTGGCCGAGGGCGAGGTGGGCGGTGCGCGTGCGACGCAGACCTACGTGCTGATCGCCAACACGTCGGCCTTCGCCGGGCGTGCGCGCGTGACGCTGCTGTTCGAGGACGGGACCTCGGCATCGACGGTGTACGGCCTGGCGGCACAGTCTCGTACCAATGCCGCCATCGGGCCCGACATCGGGGAGGTGGCGCATGGCCGCCGCTTCGGCGTCCTCGTCGAGGCGCTGGGGGCCAGCGACGGCGACGAGCCGCCTCAGATCGTCGTCGAGCGCGCGATGTACTCGGACGCCGACGGCACGGCGCTGGCCGCCGGCACGAGCGCGCTGGCCACGCGGGTGCGGTGACCGTGGGCGTAGCTGAGGTAGATCAGCCTGTTCTCCGCGAAGCGCGGGTGGACCGCTACATCGAGCCGCCCGCCCTGGCCGCCAGCACGCACGGGTGGGACGCCTGCCACCGCCTCGGGCAGCAGTCGCCCGCGTCGCACGACACGGAGCCGCCCTGGCCTTTCGGTCATCAGCATGTCGCCGTCTGGCAGGAAGGCCATGGCCCAGGCACCACCAGACCGTCGGCGACGGTGACGATGCGGAAGTCGTGCAGCGCCGAGTGTTCGACCGGACTCTGGGCGCGGGTCGCGGCGATGGCGACGCCGACGATGGCGACCGTGAGCAGGCGGACGACACTCCGGGGGGGGGCGCGTCGAGGCATGGGCATAGAATGGCGCACCTTGCCGGCGACGCCAACACTGCACCGCGTGCTCGAAGGGGCGACGCGCGCCTTTCCTCTCTGGGTGGTGGCGGCCTCCGTCGTCGCCCTGATCGAGCCGCGCTGGCTGACATGGTTCTCGGGCCCGCTGCTGACGTGGGGGCTCGGTGTGGTGATGCTGGGCATGGGCCTCACGCTGCAGGTCGAGGACTTCGCCCGTGTCGCGCAGGCGCCAGGAACGGTGGCGACGGGAGTCGTGCTCCAGTACACCGTCATGCCGCTGCTCGGGTGGGCGCTCGGTTACGCATGCGATCTGCCGACGCCGTTTGCCGTCGGGCTGGTGCTCGTGGCCTGCTGTCCCGGCGGCACGGCGTCCAACGTCGTCACCTTCCTGGCGCGCGGTGACGTGCCCCTGTCGGTGACGATGACCGCGGTGTCGACGCTGCTGGCGGCGGTGATGACACCCCTGCTGACGGAGATGCTGGCCGGAAGCCGCGTCGAGGTGTCGGTGGTCGGCCTGCTGGTCAGCACCCTGCAGGTGGTGATCCTGCCGGTGGTGATCGGCGTCGCGTTGACACGCCTGGCGCCGCGTGCGGCGGCGCGCGTGCAGGTGGTGGCGCCGCTGATCGCGGTGATCACGGTGGCGCTGATCGTCGGCAGCATCCTCGGGGCGGGGCGGGATGACGTGCTCGGCGCGGGGGCACGGCTGCTTGGTGCCGTGGTCGGCCTGCACGCGGGCGGGTTCGCCCTCGGGTACATCGGTGCGCGCCTGGTCCGTCGCCCGGAGACCGCCGCGCGCACGATCGCCATCGAAGTCGGGATGCAGAACTCGGGGCTGGGCGTGGTGCTGGCGCGGCAGCACTTCGCGAGTCCGCTCGTGGCGATCCCGTGCGCCATGTCGAGCCTGACGCACTCGGTCCTCGGCAGCCTGCTCGCCGCCTGCTGGCGGCGCGCGCCGACCGCGTAGGATGGGCGGCATGGACGACGCCTACCGCGACCGGCTCGCCAGCTACGCCCGCATGGCTCGCGCCGAGGGCGACCGATCGCGCTGGCACTCGCGCCTGCGGCTCGCCGCGGCCGCGCTGGCGCTGGCCGCGCTCGTGCTGGTCGTCCGGACGTCATCGCCGTGGGCGGCAGGCGGCCTGGCGTTCGGCGTCGTGCTGTTCCTGTGGCTGGTGGTGCGCCACGATCGCATCGAGCGCCGACGCGAGGCGGCGCTCGCGCTGGTCGCGCTCAATCGCGAGGCGTTGGCCCGGCGCGCGCGCACCTGGGCCGAGCTGCCGGCACCGTGGGTCCCGCCCATCCCGGAGGACCATCCCTTCGCGGTCGACCTCGATCTCTTCGGGCAGGCGTCGCTGGCCCAGGTGCTGGGCCCGGTGCGCACGCCCACGGGCCGCGAGGTGCTGGCCGACTGGCTGCTGCATGGCGCGACGTCGGACCTGGCGACCATGCACGCCAGGCAGGCAGCCGTGCGCGAGCTCGCGCCGGCGCTCGACTTCCGCCAGCACATCTCGGCGCTCGCGCGTCTGCTGCCCGATGCCGCGGGGGCTCGCGTGGCGGCGGCGCTGCCGCCCGTCGTGCGCTGGGCGGAGGCGCCCGGGGGTCTCGACGGCCGCGTGTGGGTGATGCCGCTGGCCCTGCTGCTGACCGTGGTCACGCTCGCGGGGGCCATCGGTGCGCTCACGGGTGTCGTCACCGGATCGTGGTGGCTGATGACCGGGCTCCTCGGTTGGGTCCTGCGCTGGTGGGTGCACGAGCCGCTCGAACAGGCGATGGGCGGTGCGTCGGGCGAGCAGGGGCTGCGACCCTGGGCCCCGCTGATCGCCCACGTGCAGGCCATGCCGTACACGGCACCGCTGCTGGTGACGGCACGGTCCGAGATCGAGACGGCGCCGGCGGCACTGCGCGCACTCGAGCAACTGGTCGCGCTTGCCGACGTGCGTCACTCGGCCTGGCTCTTCGTGCCGCTGCAGACGCTCACGCTCTGGGATCTGCATGTGTGGTGGCTCATCGACCGCTGGCGGCGACGCCACGGCCGTGACGTTCGCCGCTGGCTCGAGGCCGTCGGGCGCGTCGAGGCCCTCGGCAGCCTGGCCTCACTGGCCTTCGATCAGCCCGCGTGGGTCGTTCCCGATCTCGACGCGGCGGCCACGAGCCTGACCGCGACCGGGGTGGGCCACCCGCTGCTGGCCGACGCCGTGCGCGTGGTCAACGACGTCCAACTGGGGCCGACGGGGAGGTTCCTGCTGATCACCGGATCGAACATGTCGGGCAAGAGCACGCTGCTGCGGGCCATCGGCCTGAATGTCGTCCTGGCGCAGGCCGGCGGTCCCGTCTGCGCCTCGGCTTTCCGTCTGCCCAGGCTCGCGCTGCACACCAGCATGCGCGTGTCCGACTCGCTCGAACTCGGGCTGTCGCTGTTCATGGCGTCGCTGCTCCGTCTGCAGCAGATCGTTCGCGCGGCACGCGAGGCGACGGCCGATCGGCGGGTGTGCTTCCTGCTCGACGAGGTGCTGCAGGGCACCAACAGCGCGGAACGGCAGATCGCCGTCCGCACCGTGGTGGGCCACCTGCTCGGGTGCGAGGCCATCGGGGCGGTGACGACACACGACCTCGAACTGGCGCGCGACCCCGCGTTCACGGCCCATGCCGACAGTCGTCACCTGCAGGAGACCCTCGCCGGCAGCGGGCACGACATCTCCATGACCTTCGACTACACGCTCCGCCCGGGGCCCGCGCAGGCCGGCAATGCGCTGCAATTGCTGCGCATGCTCGGCCTCGCGGATTGAGTGGACTGATGGGAGGGCCCGCTCGCCGAGCGGGCCGACGCTCACGGCCGGCTCGAGGACCGCACGACGTGGGAGGGCCGCCTCGCCGAGGCGGCCAAGTGACGCGGCCGACGACCCGTGGACAGGCGTCGCCGGGCGCGTTCACGCACCGATGTGGTGCTAGACGGTGCTGATGACGCCGTTGACGCCAGCAGGGAAGAAGCCCCCGCTGCGCGTGCCAGTGCGTGCCGAGCCGTAAGCCACGGCCAGCACCTGGCTCGCCGTGCGCACGGTGGAGCGGCCCTCGCCATCCACCTGGAACAGACGTCCGCCCGGCGCCATCAGCGTCGGCACGTCGAGGGCATCCACCATCCCGGGCATCAGGCCGAGATCGCTGACGACCAGGCGAATCACGCCGGCGTGCTGCGCTTCGGTCAGGCCGATCTGCGCGGCGGCCGTCAGCGTCGCCGGATTGCGCACGAGGGCGGCAGCGCCACCGTAGGCGCTCACGCCGAGGTCCTCGAACGCCCGGGCCACCGTGAAGAACTCGTTGGCATTGGCGAAGCCGACGCCGAGCGCCTCGAGGTTGATCGCCGGCTTGGCGACGGCCGCCGCACCGAGCGCCTGGCGCAGGAAGTTGACGTGCACCTGTTCGTCGAGGGCGATCTGCTGCGAGATCGTCATCAGGCGATCGGTCATCGCCACGCGCGCGCCGCCGACGGTCTCGCCGGCGCGACCGGTGCCGCTGGTCCCGATGCCGATGTCGGCGATGCGGCGACCCGTGGTGGCCACCGTGTAGAACTCCGCCTCGAGATACTCGAGGTTGAGGGCGAAGTTGAGGATGTCGGCGTCGGTCAGCGTCTGCGCCGCGGCCTCGTCCATGCCGACCCCGCCGACCACCATCGCCGCGCCGAGACCAGCGCCGCCAACCATCACGCGCCGGGCGAATGCCCGCCGACTGACACTGCTATCCACCAGATCCTGCAAATGCTCGAGTTTGGTCATGTTGCCTCCGTGAGGACGTCGACACGACGTCCTGCTCGCTCTACGCGGCCGGGGCCGACGGTGGATGTGTGCCCGCACACGACTCGGCCGGGGCCGACCGACCGCCAGCGATGCTGGCGACCTGTCGAACCCCGGCCGGTGTTGGCTACGACTGCAGCCCTGCAGCGAATCAGGTCGTGATGGTGCGGCGGTTGCCCGTCGCCATGCGGTAGATCACCAGCAGCAGGATCGCGCCGAGCAGCGACATCACGAAGCCCGCGGCGTCGCCCGGCCCGTAGAGGCCCAGCGTCTGCCCGAGGAACCCACCGAGCACCGATCCCACGATGCCCAGCAGCATCGTGACGATGATGCCGCCCGGATCCTTGCCCGGCATCAACAACTTGGCCAGCGCGCCGATCACCAACCCGAACACGATCCATCCGAGAATGCCCATGGTCCACTCCTCCTGCAAGAGTCGCCGGCAGCGAAATGCTGCACGGGACGAAGCCGTCTTGAGCACCTCTCCTTGCACAGAGCGATCCAGCGATAATGCGGCGATGCGGAGATCGATGGGGTGGGCAGGGAGACGGACGAGCATCGGCCTGGCTGTGCTGGCGCTCGGCGGGGGACTGCTGGCCGCCGAGCAGATCCGGCTGCGCCCGTCGCTCGCGCCGGAGTCGCTGGCCCGGGAGTGGACCCTCGACGGCTCGGGGACCTGGGCTGTCCGTGAGGGCCTGCTCGCGCTGGTCACGGCGGGCAAGCCGGGCGGATCGGTGCGGCGGCCTTCGGCGCTCGCGCTGGTCAACGGACCCGACCTGACCGACACCACGCTGGAGGTGGAGGTGCGGTCCACGGCCGCCATGCCCGACGTCACGCCACGGCGCGACGCCCTCCTCATCGTCGGCTACCAGTCGCCGACGAAGTTCTACTACGTGCATCTCTCGGCGGCGCGCGACGAAGTGCACAACGGCATCTTCCTGGTCGACGAGGCCGACCGGCGGCGCATCGACTCGCGCTCCGAGGTGACGCCGCTCGTCGATCGCGAGTGGCATCGGACCCGCCTGGTACGGTCAGCGGCCAGCGGCCGCCTCGAGGTCTACGTGGACGATCGGCCGGAACCCATCATGGTGGCGACCGACACGGCGCTGACGTGGGGACGCGTCGGCGTCGGGTCGTTCGATGACACCGCCGAGTTCCGCCGGGTGGTGGTGCGCGGCGTGGCGCGCTAGTCAGCTCGACAGCTTGTCGAGCACGGTGTGCAGGTCGGCCGGCGGCCCCTGCAGCACCGGGTTCCACAGGTCGCCCACCTGCGCGAAGCGCGTCTCCACGCCATCGAGCGTGAAGTCCTCGGGCCGCACGTCCTCGTCCAGCTCCTGCCAGTGGAGCGGCGTCGAGACGCCGGCGAACTGACTGGCGCGGGCGCTGTAGGCGCACGCCAGTGTCTTGCCTTCGATGTTCTGCAGGTAGTCGACGTACACCGTGCGTCCCCGTTTCGCCACCGCGCGTTCCACCGTGGCGACCGCAGGATGCTGCGAGGCCACGGCCGTGGCCACGATCTGGCACAGCAGCTGCCCCGACTCGTACGAGGTGCCCGGTGCGAGCGGGATGTAGATGTGCAGGCCCGACGACCCCGAGGTCTTGAGCGCGGCGGGGATGTCGAGCAGCACGAGCGCGTCGTGCACCCAGCGCGCCACGTCGCGCACCTGCGTGAACGGCACGCCGGGCATGGGGTCGAGGTCGATCGCCACGAAGTCGGCGGTGGCGGGCGTGGCGGCGCGCGAGAACCACGGGTCGAGCGAGATGGCCCCGAGCTGGGCCACGTAGAGCAGCGTCAGCAGCGATCCCCCGACGAGTCTCGGCGTCGGCCCATCGTCGTCCTCGTCGCCGTCCACCGTCGCCACGCGCACGCCGGCCGGCACCGTGTCCGGGGCGCGCTGCTGGTAGAAGGCCTTGCCGAGCACGCCGTTCGGATAGCGCTTCATCACCAGCGGGCGGTCGGCAATCACCGGCAGCAGCCAGGGCGAGGTGCGCGCGTAGTACCGCAGCAGATCGCCCTTGGTCAGCCCGGACGCAGGCCAGAAGACCTTGCGCAGGTTCGTCACGTCGAGCGCGCCCTCGGGCAGTGTCAGAGTGCCGTCGCGCCCTGCGTCCTCGTGTGACTGGAGCTGCTCGACGATCTGGCTCAGCGGGGAGGCCTGGCTCAGTGGGGAGGGCTGGCTCAGTGGGTAGGGCCGGCTCTCCGAGCCGGCCGTCCCCATCGACCGGGGACTGGCTGACGGCCCGTTCGGATAACGGGCCCTACCCGACAACGTGACGTCGGGCATCCCCACCACGCCGACGTCGGGCGCCGTCGTCGCCTCGGCCGCGTCGACGTCGACGTCGTCGCGAAGGCCGAGGAACACGGGATGGCGCAGACGTCCCTCGGGGGTCCACTCGCTGAAGCGCACTTCACAGAGCAGGCGCGGCTCGACCCAGTGCTGCCCGCGGACGCGGGGCGCATCGACGAAGGGCGAGGTCGTCCGCGCCAGTGGCCGCAGGCGGGCCAGCACGTCGGTGATCGTGGCGTCGCTGAAGCCGGTGCCGACGTTGCCGGCATAGCACAGGGTGGCGTCGCTGCCGCGCGCGGGACGCGCGGCCACCCCTCGGGCATCGGTCCGTCGGCCGACCATCAGCGCGCCGAACCCGCTGCGCGTCCCCTTGGGGTCCGTCCAGCCGCCGATGATCACGGTGGCGGTCGCATGCAGCTTGACCTTGCGCCAGGACCGGGACCGCGCTCCGGAGAGATACGGCGCATCGGCGTGCTTGACGATCAGACCCTCCCAGCCCTCGCGCTGGGCCTGGGCGAGCAGGCGGGTGCCATCGCCGGCGGTGTAGGCCCCTTCCCGCAGCCGCTCGCTCGTGCGCACGTGCAGGAGGTGCTCGAGCCTGGCCCGACGGGCGGCCAGGGGCAGCGGCCGGAGGTCCTCGACGCCCTCGCGCAGCAGGTCGAAGACGATGAGGGCCGTCGGCACCGTGCCGACGCGGGCGTCGATGTCGCTGGCGCCCTTGAGGTGCATGCGCGACTGCAGCGCCGTGAACGACGCCGGTCGCCCCTGGGCGTCCAGAGCGACGATCTCGCCGTCGAGCACGATGGCGCGGTTCAGCTGGGTCGACAACAGCCGGAGGGCGCGGGCGATCTCGGGAAACTGGGCCGTCTTGTCGTTGCCGTTGCGCGACAGGAGCTGCACCCGCGGCGTCGGCTGGCCGGGCTCGACGACGACGATGGCGCGGATGCCGTCGAACTTCTGCTCGTAGACGAGCGATGACTGGTCGAGGTCGATGGCGTCCAGGTCACAGGACGTCGCCAGCATGGGCGCCGGGGGCGCCGTGTCACGCCAGAGCTGGACCTTCCGGGGCATCGGCCGTAATCATCCGGGGGGCTGGGACCGATAGCAAGGGTCTCCGGGCACCGGGAACCGGGCACCGGCAACCGGGAACCGCGCCCCGGGCACCGGCAACCGGGCGTCGGGAGTCGCGTCGCGCGTTGGGTAGGGCTGGCTCTCCGACTTGTCCGCCGGAGCCTTGGCGGAGGTGGAGCCGGCCGTCAGCTCTCCTGGTGTGACACAAAGTCACCCGGGGCGACGCTGCGGGCCCCGAGTTTGCAAAGGACACGAGTCATGGCAGCACGAGCGACGTGGAAGGGCCATCTGAAGCTGAGCCTGGTGACGATCCCCATCCGGGTGTTCCCGGCCACGGATGCGCACGCGACCATCAGCTTCAACCAGCTCCACGAGGAGTGCCAGACGCGCATCCAGCAGAAGAAGTGGTGTCCGCACTGCGAGCGTGAGGTGGCCAACACCGAGATCGTGAAGGGCTACGAGTTCTCGAAGGGCCGTTTCGTCACGGTGACCGAGGAGGATCTCTCGAAGGTCCGGCCCGAGTCGACGCGCCTGATCAACCTGACGCAGTTCACCACGGTCGACCAGATCGACCCCATCTACTTCGAGCGGCCGTACTACCTGGCGCCCGACGGCACCGTCGCCGCCGAAGCCTTTGCCGTCATCCGCGAGGGCATGCAGGGCAAGACCGGCATCGGCAAGCTCGCGCTCTACGGCCGTGAGTACATCGTCGCCGTGCAGCCTCGGGAGAAGGGGCTCGTCATGTACACGCTGCGGTCGGCCGACGAGGTGCGCAGCATGTCGCAGATCGAAGAACTCGAGAACGTCCCCGCCACCCTCAAGCCGGCGGAGGTGAAGCTGGCCCAGCAGGTCATCGGGACCTTCGAGGGCGATCTCGACATCAAGAGCTTCCACGACACCTACCAGGAAGCGCTGCGGACCCTGATCGACGCCAAGGTCGCCGGCGAAGACATCGTGGAGACCGCGGAGGAGGCGCCGGCCAAGGTGGTGGACCTCATGGAGGCGCTCCGCCGCAGCCTCGAAACCGTCAGCGCCGGCAAGAAGACGCCTGCCAAGGCCACGCTCGGCTCGACCCGCGCCGAGGCGGCCGCCAGGAAGCCCCGCAAGCGCGCCAGCGCCTGACACGCGCGTCGTCCCCTGTACAATCTGAGGCCGCGCCCCGGCTCGGGCGGCGTCGAAAGGACCTCTCGTGATTGAGTCGTTGACGGCCGTGTGGCCTTCTCTGCTGGCCGTGTCCGACGTGGCGCCGGGCGCCGCGGCCGTATCCGCCGCTCCGCTCTGGAGCGTCGCGAGTCTGATTTCGCTGGCCACCCTGGCCTCGCTCGAGATCGTGCTCGGCATCGACAACGTCATCTTCATCGCCATCCTGTCGGGCCGTCTGCCGCAGGAGCAGCAGGCCAAGGCCCGTCAGCTCGGCATCGCCATGGCGGTCATCTCGCGTCTCGGCCTCCTGCTCGCGATCTCGTGGGTGATGGGCCTCACACGGCCGCTGTTCGAGTTGCTCGGCCGCGGCATCTCCGGCAAGCAGCTGATCCTGCTGCTCGGTGGTCTGTTCCTCATCGGCAAGGCGACGTTCGAGATCCATGACAAGCTCGAGGGCGAGGAGCATCACGCGGGCGGCGCGGCCAGGGCTGGCGCCACGATGGTCGGCGTCATCGCGCAGATCATGCTGATCGACCTCGTCTTCTCGCTCGACTCGGTCATCACCGCCGTCGGCATGACGCCGCACGTGCCGATCATGATGGTCGCCGTCGTCCTGGCCGCGGGCGTGATGCTCGTGTTCGCCGGGCCCATCGCCAACTTCGTCGCCAAGCACCCGACGATGAAGATGCTCGCGCTGGCGTTCCTCATCCTCATCGGCGTCATGCTGGTCGCCGAGGCCTTCGGTCAGCACATCGACAAGGGCTACATCTACTTCGCGATGGCGTTCTCGCTGCTGGTCGAAGTGCTCAACATGCGGCTGCGCCGCAAGAGCACGACGCCCGTGGTCCTGCGCCACTCGTCCATGCCGAGTCAGTCATGAGCACGCAGACGTACGCCAATCATGCGCACCAGCCGGTGGCCACGCTGGTCGGCACGGCCTTCTGGGCGGTGACGCTCGTCGGGGTGGTGGCCAGTGCGCGCGACATCAGCTGGGGTCCGACACTGGCCTGGGCCGGGCTGCTGCTGTGCTTGTTCACGTTGCTGCTGATCGGGCGGACCTACACGACCGCGCTGCAGGATCGCATCATCCTGCTCGAGGAGCGGTTCCGGGCGACGTCCCTGCTGACGCCCGGGCAGATCGCGCGCTGGCACGAGCTCTCGCCCAAGCAGGTGGTGGCGCTGCGCTTTGCCAGCGACGCCGAGTGGCCGGCGCTGGTGGACCGGGCCCTGGCCGAGCGGCTCACGCCCAAGGCCATCAAGCAGGCCGTGCGGGACTGGCGTCCCGACCTGCGTCGGACCTAGCCCTTCACGATTCGCCGTTCAGGACTTCGGCGTGACTTCCTCGGAGGTCGTCACGTTGAACTTCCGGTACTCCGAGAAGCGGGTCGTCGACTCCAGCGAGAACTTGCGGAACACGAGGGTCTTGCCGACGACGCTGTACTGCGCCTCGGCGGGCAGCCAGATCTCGCCGTTGACGAGCGTGCGGCGGAACATCATCGTGCTGCCCTTCTGCATCCGGGCGAGCAGGCCGAACCCGAAGGTGATGTCGTCCACCGCCTCGAGCTCGGTGCGCACCACCTGACGGTCGGCCTCGTTCACCCAGGCCTTGCCCCGCACCTTCTTGAGGAACTTGCCGGCGTCGCTCTTCGTGCGGGCCTGCTTCCGCGGGGTCAGCGAGGTCACCAGCGTCGGGCGGCCGTCGAGCATCTCCCGGCCGATCAGGCGGATCTCGTAGACCGCGAACACGTCGTCGATGACGTCCTGTTCCTCCTGGCGTTCCCTTGCTGTCCTGGCCAGTCGCTTCTGCCGGTCTTTCGGACGCTCGACCCGGATCTGCTCGAGACGGTCGAGCACCGTCTTGCGGTGGGCGGCGTCCCGTCGGGCGAGCTCGGCTGCGGGCAGCGGCGTCCCGTCGACGCTGATCAGGCGCTTGTACGTCTCCCCGGGCACCTCGGACGGGTAGACCTCGAACTCGCGCCACTGGCCGAACTGCACCTTGCCGAGCCGGCTGACGTTGACGTTGCGACGACGCTCCTTGAAGGTGTACTGGCGGAGCAGTTCCTCGTCGGTGCGCAACCCGGCCTTGACCTCGCGAATCAGCTCCGCGGTGTCTGGCAGAGGGGCGTCCTGCGCGTACGGGGTGGCCCCCAGCATCACGAGGGCGAGCGGCACGGCCACGAGTGCGTGTGACCAACGGACGAGGCGGGACGGGTTCACGGCCACTCCCGGTTGGACGCGTCCCGGGCCCCTCCGGTCGTCGTCGAACCTGTGCGACAATGAGGCACTTTCGCGCATGAGCAACGACCGCGGGCTCACGGATCTGGCTGCGACGCTCGCCGACGGCCAGGAAGTGGATTGGGCCGCGCTCGAGGCCGAACTGGGCAGCGAGGCCGAGCGCGCGATCTTCCGGCAGCTCCGCGTCATCGCGGACATCGCCGAACTCCACCGCAGCGTACCAGAGCTCGACGGTCTCGATGAGTCCGCGCTGATCGCCACTCCGCCTGGCGATACGGCACCGCCGTCGTCACTGGCGGCGACGCCCGTCGTTCCCGACGACGAGCCCGACCTTGGCACCTGGGGGCCGTACCGGCTGTTGCGGTCCCTCGGGTCCGGCACACTCGGCCACGTGGTGCGGGCCACCGACCATCTCCATCGCGACGTCGTCGTGCGGTTCCTGCCCGCAGCGTCCGGCCCCGAGGTCGCCGCGGCCCTGCTGGCCACTGGCCAGACACTCGCCCGCGTCCGGCATCCCAACGCCGTCGAGGTCTACGGCGCCGAGCAGCACGACGACCGCACCGGGTTGGTGATGGAGTTCGTCGACGGGCGCAGCCTGGACCAGGTGGTGGTCACGCAGGGCACCTTCAGTGCGCGCGAGGCGGCGCTGATCGGGTGGGAACTGTGTCGGGCCGTCTCCGCGCTGCACCGCGAAGGACTGGCCCACGGCCTGCTGTCGCCCGACAACATCGTGCGCGAGGCCGGCGGCCGGTTGGTCCTGATGGACGTGTGGCCGCAGGGTGTGCCGATCGACGCGCTGGACCTGCAGGCGGGCACACTGCCATTCCTGGCCCCCGAGGTCACCGGAGGCGTGCCGCCCTCGAGCCGCAGCGACGTCTACAGCCTCGGCGTCGTCCTCTACTACCTCGTGTCGGGGGCCTATCCGGTCCGTGCGTCGTCGCTGGCCGATCTCACGGCGCGCTACCTGCGCGGCGAACGGATGCCGCTGGCCGATCTGCGGCCCGATTTGCCCGACGACTTCATCCGCATCGTCGAGCGCGCATCGGATCCCGATCCGGACCGCCGGTACCCCACCATCGCTGCCGTGAAGGAAGCGCTGTCGCGTACGCTCGGCTGGGACACGTGGACCCGCAAGCAGCCCGTCGTCGCCTCGGGCGTCGGTGAGGTGCCGCCCGGGCCGAGCGTGCCGGTCGCCGTGGCCTCGCCGCAGGCCCTGCCCTCGCCCCCGCCGAAGCCGGGCCTGCCGTATGGGCTGATCGCCGTGGCGATGGCCGCCATCGCGATTGGCGGGTCCGTCGCGTGGTCGCTGCTGCCGCGCGGCACCGCGTTGCGCGGACACTCGACCTCGATGGCGATGGCGGGCGCGGCGGCCGGCGGCGACGCACCGGCG
>NZ_JALHPM010000063.1:0-32916 GCF_022842525.1 Luteitalea sp. | reverse complement strand
GCGTCGACCTGCCGACCATCGTGTTGTCCGGCGGCCCGATGCTGAACGGCAAGTTCCGTGGCCAGGACATCGGCTCGGGCACCCATGTCTGGAAGTTCAGCGAAGACGTGCGTTGCGGGCTGATGTCGCCGGAGGACTTCCGCGACGCCGAAGCCGGCATGAGCCGCTCTGCGGGGCACTGCATGACGATGGGCACGGCCTCGACGATGGCGTGCCTGGTCGAGGGGCTCGGCCTCGCGTTGCCGACCAATGCGGCCATTCCCGCCGTCGATGCCCGCCGGTCGCGGCTGGCGCACCTGGTCGGCAATCGCATCGTGGCGATGGTCGAGGAAGACCTGCGCCCCTCGAAGATCCTGACGCGGCAGGCGTTCGAGAACGCCGTCCATGCGGTCAACGCCGTGGGCGGGTCGACCAACGCCGTCATCCACCTGCTGGCGATCGCCGGCCGCGCCGGCGTCGAGTTCTCGCTCGAGGACTGGGACCGGCTCGGACGCCAGGTCTCGTGCCTCGTGGACCTGATGCCCTCGGGCCGCTTCCTGATGGAGGACTTCTACTACGCGGGCGGCCTGCCGGCCGTCCTGCGCGAACTCGGCGACATCATCCATCGCGACGCCCTGACGGTGACGGGGCGCACGATGGGCGAGCTGATTGCCGACGCGCCCTGCTACAACCGCGAGGTGATCCGCACGCGCGAGACGCCCGTGGTGCCCGACAGCGGCATCGCCGTGCTGACGGGCAACCTGAGCCCCGACGGCGCCGTCATCAAGCCGGCCGCGGCCAGTGCGCGCCTGCTGCGCCACACCGGACGCGCCATGGTCTTCGAGGACATCGACGACTTCTACGCCCGGATCGACGACCCCGACCTCGACGTCGACGCCGACAGCGTGCTCGTCATGAAGCTGTGCGGCCCGAAGGGCTACCCGGGCATGCCCGAGGTGGGGAACATGCCGTTGCCGCCCAAGCTGCTGCGCCAGGGGGTCACCGACATGGTGCGCATCTCCGATGCCCGCATGTCGGGGACGGCGTACGGCACGGTGGTGTTGCACGTGACGCCGGAGGCCGCGGTGGGGGGCCCGCTGGCGCTCGTCAGGACCGGCGACCTCATCGAACTCGACGTGCCCGGCCGGCGGTTGTCGCTGCTCGTGTCGGACGAGGAGCTCGCGGCGCGGCGCGCCGCCTGGCAGGCCCCCGTGTCCAACGTCCATCGCGGCTACGTCAAGCTCTACGTCGAGCACGTGCTGCAGGCCAACGAGGGGGCCGACCTCGACTTCCTCAAGGGGGGCAGCGGATCCGCGGTGCCTCGCCATTCGCACTGAGCGCGGCGTGCACACCGTGAGCGCGCCCGACACCGAGGCGCTGCGGCGGCATCTCGACGCCCTCCTGCCGCGCGAGCGGATTCTCACGCGTCCGATGGACCTGGCGGCGTGGGCGTCCGACGCCAGCTTCTATCGGCCGGTGCCCCGGGCCGTGGTGCTGGCCGCCGACGTCGAGGAGGTGCGCGCGCTCTTCCGGGTGTCGCACCAGACCGGTGTGCCGCTGACGTTCCGGGCCTCGGGCACGAGCCTCTCGGGGCAGGCCGTGACCGACGGCCTGCTCGTCGAGGTCAAGCGGCACTGGCGTCGGCTGGAGGTGCTCGAGGGCGGCGCCCGCCTGCGCGTCGGCCCCGGCGTCCTCGGTGGCGAGGCCAACCTGGCGCTGCGCCCCTTTGGCGCCAAGATCGGCCCGGATCCCGCCAGCCTCGCGGCCTGCGCGCTGGGCGGCATCCTGGCGAACAACGCCTCGGGCAAGTGCTGCGGTGTGGTCCAGAACGCGTACCACACGCTCGACTCGCTGACGTTCCTGCTGCCGTCAGGCACCCTCATCGACACGGCCGACCCTGACGCCGACGCCCGCTTCCGCGCCGCCGAGCCGACCCTGGCCGAGGGACTGCTGGCGCTCAAGCGGGACATCGAGGCCGACGTCGCGCTGGCGAGCCGCATCCGGGCGAAGTACCGGATGAAGAACACCACGGGCTACGGCCTCAATGCCTTCATCGATCACGATCGGCCGGTCGACATCTTCAGCCACCTGCTGATCGGATCCGAGGGGACGCTGGCGTTCATCGCCGAGGCCGTGCTGCGCACGGTGCCCGACCTGCCGCACAAGGCGACCGGGTTGCTCCTCTTCGCGTCGATCGGTGCGGCGTGCGCGGCCATCGCCCCCTTGCGTGCCGCGGGCGCCAAGGCGCTGGAGCTGATGGATCGCGCGTCGCTGCGCGCGGTCGAGCATCAACCCGGTGTGCCGTCCGAGCTGATCGGCCTGCCCCCGGCCGCGGCCGGGTTGCTGGTGGAGTTCCAGGCGGCGACGCCCGAGGCGCTCGCCGCGTACCGCGAGGCCGCCGATCGCCTCTGGCCCGCGACGGACCCGGCCGACGGCGCCGCCCTGCCGATGGGGCTGCTGTTCACGCCCGCGTACACGGACGACCCGCGCAGCAGCGCGCGGCTCTGGCGCGTGCGCGAGGGCATGTATCCGTCGGTCGGGGCCGTGCGTCGCAGCGGCACCACCGTGATCATCGAGGACGTCGCCTTCCCGCTCGAGCGTCTCGGCGAGGCGGTGCTGGACCTGCAGGACCTGTTCGTCCGGCACGGCTATCCCGAGGCGATCATCTTCGGCCACGCCGGGGATGGGAACCTCCACTTCGTCATCACCCAGTCGTTCAACGACGCGGCGGCCATCGACCAGTACGCGCGCTTCATGGACGATGTCGTGGCACTCGTGGTGCAGAAGTACGACGGCGCGCTCAAGGCCGAACACGGCACGGGGCGCAACATGGCGCCCTTCGTCGAGGCCGAGTGGGGCCCGGCGGCCCTGGCCCTGATGCAGCGCCTCAAGGCGCTGGCCGACCCGCGCGGCCTGCTGAATCCCGGGGTCATCCTCAACCCCGACCCGCGTGCGCACCTGACGGACCTGAAATCGCTGCCGTCGGTCGAGGCCAGCATCGACACCTGCGTCGAATGCGGCTTCTGCGAACGCGTCTGTCCGTCGCGTGAGCTGACGCTGACGCCTCGCCAGCGCATCCTGGTGCGGCGCGAGATGGTCCGGCTCGAGCAGCAGGGCGCGCCACAGGCGGCCCTCGACGCCCTCTGGCAGGACTACGCCTACGCCGGGCTCGACACCTGCGCCGTCGACGGCATGTGCGCCACCGCCTGTCCGGTCGGCATCGACACCGGGGCGCTCGTCAAGCACTTCCGGCATGGTCGGCACTCCGCGATGGTCGAGTCGATCGGGCGGACCGTGGCGAGCCGCTTCGGCCTCGCCGAGTCGGTGGTGAAGATCGGCCTCGGGGCCGGCCATCTGGTGCGGCGCCTGTTCGGCGACGACGCCATGCCGACGCTGACGCGGCTGGCCCGTCGTGCGGCGGGGCCGGACGTCCCGCTCTGGAGCCGCGAGATGCCGTCGCCCGCTGCCGCGCCACCGCGCACGCCGCGCGTCGGCGCGGCGGCCGTCTACCTGCCCGCGTGCGTGTCGCGCGTCTTCGGTCGCGTGCCCGGCGAGCGATCGTCCCTGTCGCTGCCGCAGGCGCTCGTCACCGTGGCCGCGCGTGCCGGCCATCCCGTGTGGATTCCCGACGACGTGCATGGCACGTGCTGCGGGACGCCGTTCTCGTCCAAGGGGCTGGCGGCCGGCTATCGGCAGGCCGCCAACGACGCCATCGAACGGTGCTGGCACTGGTCGGACGGCGGGCGGCTGCCCATCGTGATCGACGCCAACTCGTGTACCCAGGGCCTGCGTGGGTGCGGCCCGGCGCTCACGGCGGAGAATCGCCACCGTCTCGACGCCCTGCGGATCCTCGACAGCGTCGAGTTCGCCCGCGACCTGTTGCCACGCCTGACCGTGTCGCAGCGCGTGCGATCGGTGGCCGTCCATCCGACCTGTTCGCTCGCGCACATGGGCAGCGCCGATGCGCTGGCCGCGGTGGCCGCCGCGTGTGCCGACCACACGCTCGTGCCGGCCACGGCGGCGTGCTGCGGCTTTGCCGGGGACCGCGGCTTCCTGTTCCCTGAACTGACGGCGTCGGCGACGCGGGCGGAGGCGGCCGAGGTGCGGGCCGCGCACTGCGAGGATCACGTCTCGGCCAACCGGATGTGCGAGGTTGCGCTGACGACGGCGACGGGCCACCCGTACCGATCGGTGATCCATCTGCTCGAGCAAGCCACCCGCGTGTCCCTTCCGTAGGCGTCGACCTTCAGGTCGACGCGGCGCTGACCTGTTGGGATACCATCCCCCGATGCCCCAACCTGCGTACGGTCCGGGCCCGGGGTCCGGGTCCGAGGACACGCTCAAGGACGTCCCGGCAGGGTGCCTGCCGCCCATGACGGTGCGGGACATGCCCGAGCCGTTGCCGCTGACGAAGATTCTCGGCCCGAGCGTCATCCTCGCCGGGCTCGGCGTCGGGTCGGGCGAGTACATCATCTGGCCGTTCATCACCTCGGCCGTCGGTCCCGCCTTCCTGTGGGCGGCGGTGGTGAGCGTCACCTTCCAGTACTTCATCAACATGGAGATCGAGCGCTACACGCTGGTCACCGGCGAGACGGCGATTGCCGGGTTCGTGCGGCGCTGGCGTCACTGGGGCTGGATCTTCTGCCTGTTCACCCTGGTGCCGAACATGTGGCCGGGGTGGGCCACCGGCGGCGTGACGGCGTTCACGTTCCTCGTCGGTGGCGGTGACGTCGGGTACATCACCGTTGGCGTGATGGTGGCCATCGGGTTCGCGCTGACCATGTCGCCCGTGGTCTACAAGACCCTCGAGCGGGCCCAGTTCTTCAAGGTCGGGCTCACCCTGGTCTTCCTGTCGGTGGCCATCGTCGAGGCGATCACCCCGCAGGCGTGGGCCGACCTGCCGCAGGCGATTTCGGGGTTCGGCACCCTGCCCGACGCCACCGCCATCCCCATCACGCTGCTGCTGAGTGCCCTGGTGTTTGCCGGGGCGGGCGGCGTCAACAACCTGGCGCAGAGCAACTGGATTCGCGACAAGGGCTTCGGCATGGGCGCCTACATCCCGCGCATCGTGTCGCCGATCACGGGCGAGGACGTCGCGGCGCCGACGACCGGCGTGATGATGCGGACCGACCCGGCCAACCTGGCGCGCTTCGCGGTGTGGTGGAAGCGGGCCAACACCGAGCAGCTGGTGAGCTTCTGGTTCATCTGCATCTTCTCGATCGTCACGTTCTCGATGCTCGCGCACGCGACGATCAGCGGCCAGCAGCTCACCGCGCAGGCCAATCTCGGCTTCATCAAGGCCGAGGGCGAGATGCTGCAGCAGGTGGTCGCGCCGTGGTTCGGCAAGTTCTTCTGGGTGTTCGGATCGATGTCGCTGGTGCTCGTCGCGCTCGGCACGGTCGACTACATCGCGCGCATCGTCGCCGACATCCTCCGGACGGTGTACCTGCAGGGCAACGACTACTGGAGCGAGAGCCGCATCTACTTCTTCGCCGTGTGGGCCGGCGTCGTGTCGGGTTCGGTGATCCTGTTGAGCGGCGTGCAGCAGCCGCTGGTGCTGCTCATGACGGCCGCCTGTCTCAACGGGCTGGTCATGGTCGTGTACGGCGTGCTGCTCATCCAGCTGAATCTGCGGGGACTGCCCAAGCCCTTGCGCATCCACGGCGTTCGGCTCGCGATGCTGGTCCTGGCGACGGCGTTCTACGCCTTCTTCGGTGGCTGGCTGGTGATCGCCCAGGTGCGCGGCTTCTTCGGCGGGTAGAGCGCCGGGTCCGGCCGGTCCGGTCGGGCCGGTCCGACCAGTGTCCATGCGCGACCACTCGTCCTGGCCACGAGACCATTCGTTGGGTGGACGTGACGGCTGACGCCCCGGCGCTCCGTACAATCGTCGACGTGGCCCTGACTGCTGCCCTCGCGCTGAACGTCACAGGGCACCTCGTCGGCGCGGCCCTCTATGCCATGCTCGTCGGGCTCGTCGTGGCGCCGCCGCGCGGCGCGGCGCGACCGGTGCAGGGCCCGTGGTGGGCCGTCGGCAACCGGCTCGCGCTGCTGACCGGGCTGCTCGGTGCGGCGTGGAACGTGGGCGCGCTGGCCGCCGCCCTCTTCACGCTGTCCGGGTCGGCCGCGCCCGTCTGGACACTGGTGCTGGCCTACGGCGCCCTCGGCTATCTTCCCGCGGTCGTCGTCCACTCGGTCGTGCGGGCGACGGCGGGGCCGCGTGGACCGATGGCCCGCGCCCTGCAATGGAGCGCGTATGCGCTGGCCACGGCGGCGGCGGTCGGTCACGTCCTGGCCGCGGCCGGTGGCGGGGCGGTGCCGGCCCCATCGGCCCTCATCGGTCTCACCGTTGGCGCCAGCGTGCTGTTGCTGCTGCTGCTCGCCACGACACGGCGGGGCATCGAAGGGCAACGCCTGTGGGTGGTCGCCCTGGCCGTCTTCGCGGCCTCGGGCTTCCATCTGACCGGGCACGACGGCGGGGAGACCTGGTGGATGGCCCTGGTCGGGCACCACGCGTCGCTGCCGCTGGCCATTGCCATCCTCCAGCAGGAGTACCGGTTTGCCTTCGCGGATCTGTTCCTCAAGCGTGCGCTGTCCATGCTCGTGCTGGCCACAGGGCTGCTCGCGGCCTGGGCTCTCGCGGCCTCGGTGGTGCCGTACTCCGCCATTCGCCTCGACGACCCGATCACCTTCGCCGTGATCCTGGCCCTCTGGCTCGCGACCACGATGGCCTACCCGCACGTGCGTCGTCGCACCGATCGCTTCGTGGATGCGCAGGTGCTGGGGCGGTTGGACGAGGCGAGCCAGCGCGGTCGGCTCGTGGAGGCCATCGCGGCCAGCGAGACGGAACCGGGCGTGATCGCCCATCTCGAGGCCGCGCTCGCCCAGGCCCTGCACGCGCGTCAGGTGGTCAGCGTCCAGGTGACCGGGCCTCGTCCGCAGGGCGACGGGGCCGGCGTGGTCTTCGCGCCGCCGTTTCCGGCCGGCGTGGGGGCGACGCGCCCCAGCGATGCGGTGCTGGTCATCGTGCCGACGGTGCAGGCGCCGCACCATGCCCTGACCGTCGGCGAGCTGCAGCATGGGCGTCGCGTCTGGTCCGACGACCTCACCCTGCTCGAGTCGATGGCCAACGCCGCGGCCCGGCGCATCGACGGCCTGCGGGACGAACAGCGGCGCCTGCACCAGGCCGTGCGCGAGCAGGAGGTCGGCCGGCTCGCCACCGAGGCCGAACTGCGCGCGGTGCGCGCCCAGTTGCAGCCTCACTTCCTGTTCAATGCGCTCAACACCGTCCGCTTCCTCATCGAAGCGTCTCCGACGCGGGCCGGCGAGGTCCTGATGGAACTGACGGGCGTGCTGCGCGGCGTACTGCGGCGTTCCTCCGACGAGTTCTCGACCGTCGGGGAAGAGGTCGAGTTCATCCGTGCCTACCTGACGATCGAGCAGGCCCGGTTCGAGTCGCGCCTCGCCGTGGCCATCGACGTCCCCGAGTTGCTGCACGGCATGCCGCTGCCGTCGCTGCTGTTGCAGCCGCTGGTCGAGAACGCCGTGCGCCATGGCATCGCGCCGACGCGGCGCGGCGGCACCGTCCGCCTCACCACCGCCATCGATGCCGCGGCGGCCCACGTCGACTTCATCGTCGAGGACACGGGCATCGGCGCTCCCGCGGCCGCCTTCACGCGCGACGGGGGCGTCGGCCTCGCCAGCGTGGAGCGCCGCCTCACGCTGCACTACGGCCCGCTCGGCACGCTTGCCGTCGAGTCGACGCCCGGCGCCGGCACGATCGTGCGCGTCCGCTTACCCATCGAGTCTTCCGCATGCCTGAACCCATTCGCTCGCCGCTCCGTGTCGTGATTGCCGATGACGAGGGCCCCGCGCGCGGCATGCTGCGACAGCTGCTGCACGATGTGCCGGACGTGCGCATCGTCGCCGAAGCGGCCGATGGCCTCGAGGCGGTGGCCGCCATCGAGCGCGAGGCCCCCGATCTCGCGCTGCTCGACCTCCAGATGCCCGAACTCGACGGCCTCGGCGTGGTGCGTCTCGTGCGGCGCGATCGCCTCCCGCTGTTCGCCTTCGTCACCGCCTACGATGCCTATGCCGTCAAGGCGTTCGAGGCCAAGGCCATCGACTACCTGCTCAAGCCGGTCGACCGGGTGCGCCTGTTCGACACGCTGCAGCGCGCCCGCGACCTGCTCGAGCACGAGACGGCGCGAGACCTGCGCAAGGATCAGGCGCGGCTCGCCGTCGAGACCTACGAGGACCCGGCCGGGCTGGCCCCGTTGGCCCGCATTCCCGTCCGTCGTCGCGATGACATCATCCTGCTGCCGGTCGCGCAGGTCGCCTCCATCGTCGCCGACGGCGAGCTGATGCGACTGACGACGCTCAAGGGTGAGACGCATGTCATCAGTCACCGCCTGAAGGATCTCGAGACACGCCTGCAGCCGGGGCAGTTCGTCCGCGTCGAGCGCGGCGCGCTCGTCAACGTCGAGGCCATCGTCCGTGTCAGTCCGCTGCCTGGCGGCGTCTACCTGATCGCGCTGGCCAACGGCCAGGAGCTGCGGTCGAGCCGACTGC
The DNA here is from genome assembly GCF_022842525.1 of Luteitalea sp. Taxonomy (NCBI): domain Bacteria; kingdom Pseudomonadati; phylum Acidobacteriota; class Vicinamibacteria; order Vicinamibacterales; family Vicinamibacteraceae; genus Luteitalea; species Luteitalea sp. Next base: position 24,369 of record NZ_JALHPM010000063.1, on the reverse strand, counting down.
AGTCGCGCGTCCTGCGCGAGCAGCTGCTGAAGCTGTAGCGGGGGGCGACCCGCATGGCGGGCCGTCGTGGGGCGGTCAGGACCCGATGACCGGGTACTGCGACAGCCGGCGAAGGCCCAGCCAGCCGAGCAGCGCCGTGGGGATCAGCAACCCGATCACGGCCTGCCCGACGCGTCGGACCACGGCCGACTCTTCCTCGTCACGATAGGAGAAGGTCGGGACGGCTTCGAGATTGCTGACGCGGCCGCGGCTGACGATCAGTGGCGAGAAGTGGGCACGCCACGCGGCCTGAAAGCGATCCACTTCAGCCAGGAAGTGCCGATACCGCGCCGTGCCCGTCCCCGCGATGTCGTTCAGGGCGTCCTGCATCAGCAGGGCCGGCGACAGGACGCGCGCCTGCTCGACCAGGCGTTCCTGCCGCTGTCGCTGCCGTTCGTACGTCTGCAGGACCGGGCGCACATCGTGGGCGACCGCCTCGCTGACGGCCAGGCGGATGGCCGCCATGTCGTTGGCGGCGGCGGCGACGTCACCGCCCGCCAGTTCCGGGTGTTCTTCGAAGTAGCGGGCCAGCAGGGCGCTCCCCCTGGCGTTGGCCGCATCGGACGCCTCGCGGACCGCCTGCACCAGCTGCACGCGCGAGGGCACCGGGTAGAGCGCGTTGACGAGCACGTTGAGCAGGGCCGGGACGAGCACCACGAGCAGGAGCCAGGCACTCGCGAGCAGCGTGGCATTGCTCGCCGATGCCCGACCGAGCGAGATCACCGCGACGGCGAGGGCGAACCACACGGCGCCGTAGGCTCCGACGGCCAGCGTCCACAGCGCGGCGCGGACGACGAGGCCGGGACCGGCGCCCTGGGTCAGGACGCCGACCGCCGTGGCCAGCAGCGCCGTGCCGACGATCAGGGCGAACAGCAGCGCCATGCGCACCGTGACCTTGGCCGCCACCAGGGTGCCCACGGTGACGGGCTGCGACAGGACCAGGGCGAGCGTGCCGTCCTCGCGTTCACCCGACAGCAGGTTGTAGGTCAGTCCCAGGATCAGGAGCGGGTACAGGTAGATCACCACGAACGCCAGATCGAATCGGCCGACCAGCAGCCGCGACGGGTTCTCGATCTCGGAGGTCGCCGTGGCCACGTCTCGCGTCTCCATCGAGACCTGCAGCGAGGACGGCAGCAGGTCGCTCTGGCCAATCGAGAACGCGCCCAACGGCGCCGGCGGCAGCCCCGCCGACCGCACTCCGCGTCGTCCCGCGAACGTCGACGGGTTGCCGGGGTCGGCGAAGGGCGAGACCCGAGCCCCGCTGCGCGCCTGCGCGGCGATCTCCGTGGTGAGCGTCGCGTAGCGCTCGCGTTCCTCGGTGGCGACCAGCGCCAGGGCGTCCTGCTGGAACCGGACCCAGCGCGTGCCGTTCCACAGGCCAAGCCCGACGGCGACGATGGTGATCGCGGCAATGAGCCAGACCAGGGCATCGGCGCGGAGCGCGGCCCAGTCGTGTCGAACGATTCTCGCAATCATGCATCGCGTGTCACTCGACCGGCATCGTGCGGACGGCGAACAGCAGCAGCACGGCCGCGCCAGCCAGCCAGATCACGAGGACGAGCAGGCTGCGTGCCTGGCCCGCCAGCGCCCAGGACGTCGAGGGCGCGGCGTAGGTGAAGGGGGCGATGCTGGCCCAGAGGCTCGGCTTCGCCAGGTAGACCTGTCCCGGGCGGGCGTGCGTGGCGAGATCGCCGTTGAGGACGCGCTGCATCTCGCGCCGGTACTGTTCGGCCGCCGCCATGAAGTCGCGGTGATGCCGGCCATCGGTGCCGGCCAACGCCATCGAAAGGGCTCGCACGGCGAGCATCGGCGCGGCCAGTCCCGCCCACTGCTGCACGCGGTCCTGGCGGGCGAACTGATCGTGCAGGCGCCCGTAGTGGCGGTCGAAGACCTCGTTGCCGTGCTCCTCGCCTTCCTGGAGCGAGATGCCCGAGAACGCGATGGGCAGGGCCTCGACCGTCTGCACGCCATACTGGGCGAACAACTCGCGCTTGCGCCGATCGAGCCTGGCCTGCACCGCACTCGTGTCGGCCAGGTCGCGCTGAAGGTCACGGGCGAAGCGGGCGGCCGGCGGTGTCGGATGGAGCGCCGCCGCCAGGTCTCCCACGGCGCGGGGCGCCACCAGGCTGTTGACGAACCACAACGACAGCAGGACGACGAGCGAGACGCGGGACGAGGACGCTCGCGCGGAGACCGCGAGGCAGACGGCGATGAGGATCAGCGCGTAGGCCAGATGGACGACCACCAGCCACGCCGCGCGACCCGGTGTGCTCGCCAGCACGCCGCCGGTGGCCAGTGCGAGGGCTGCGGCCGCCATGATGAGCACGGGCAGCAGCACCAGGCCCAGGGCGGCGAGGATGCCCAGCACCTTGCCGACGGCCAGCGTCTCGCGGGCCACGCCCAGGCTGAGCAGCTTACGGCTCAGGCCCTGCTCGCGCTCGCCGGAGAAGGCGGCAAACGTCATCAGCACGATGAACAGCGGCACCAGCACCTGCAGGACGCTGGCGCCGGTCAGTTCGCCGAACCGCTGCAAGGCGGTGCGATCCTGCGCCGGTCGATACGCCGCCTCGTTCTGGCGGTGCGACTCCAGCCACGTCGCCACCCCGACGTAGGGATCGATGCCGGTGTCGAGCACGGCCAGCTGACTCTTGGGCTTGAAGGCGTAGACGCCGTAGTGCGCCGCCGAGTGCGGGTTCTTCGCCGGCTGCTGCACCCACTGCTGGCGCGTCGCCGCCTGCGCCTCGGCGTGCTGCCTGGCGACGTCGGTGTACTGCTTCCACCCGGCCACCAGGGCAATCGCGGCCACCGCGACGATCACCACCGCCAGCAGGCGGAAGCGACCGTCGCGCATCAGGTCCCGGACTTCGCGGCGGGCGATGGTGACGACCATGTCAGTCGTGCATGTGCTCGAGGTACACGCGCTCGAGGTCGGCGTGGCTGAATTCGTCCGTGCCATGGACGGCCACCAGCGCCCCGCGCTTCATGATGCCGACCCGCGTGCCGCTCTCCTTGGCCCGGAACAGGTCGTGGGTGGCCATCAGCACGGCCACGCCGTCACCGCTCAGCCGCGACAGCAGCGCCGAGAACTCGTTGGAGGCCTTGGGATCGAGGCCAGACGTCGGCTCGTCGAGCAGCAACGCCTTGGCGCCCTTGGCCAGGGCAATCGCGATACCGACCTTCTGCCGCATGCCCTTGGAGTACGTCCCGACCCGTCGATCGGCGGCCTCGGCCGCCAGGCCGACCTCGGCGAAGAAGCGGAGCAGGTCGGCGCGCGTGTAGTCGGCCCGCCCGGCCAGCGCGGCGAAGTACTCGAGGTTCTCGATGCCCGTCAGGTTCTTGTAGAGCATGACGGTTTCCGGGATGTAGGCGAGGTACTTCTTGGTCTCGAGGGGCGCGGCGGTGACGTCCAGCCCGTTGATCGACGCGGTGCCCGATGTGGGGGCGATGAAGTTCAGGAAGAGGTTGATGGTCGTCGTCTTGCCGGCGCCGTTGGCACCCAGGAGGCAGAAGACCTCGCCTGGCTCCACGGTCAGGGTCAGGGCGTCGAGCGCGACGACATCCTGGTAGCGCTTGGTGAGCTTGGTGGCCTGCAGCATGGTGCGTGTGTCGGAGCGTGTCGCACCCCGCGCCTCCCTGCATGCACAATCCCACCTGCGGTTCGTGGACGCCGTTCAGAGGTGTCCTTTGGCCCACGAGTGGTGTGCGCCACCGGAACCCTCGAGAAACGGATCGGGGCTCGCCGACACCTCATGGAGGAAGGTATCTGCGGCCTTGCGCCGCGAGGTGGAATCCATGATCGAGACACCGAGTCGGCCCCATGGTCGTCTGGCCATCGCACTGGTGCTGGCAGGGCTGCACGGGTGCGCCCTGGCACCCATCGCCGAGAACGTGCGTGACGACGATGAGGATGGGTGGTTCACCAACGCCACCAATCAGGCCATCGTGCTGACGCTCGTCTCCGGTGCGTTCCCTCTCCCGGGCCAGTTCCGCGTGGTGGTCGACGAGGTGCGATTCCCGCTGTCACCGGCGCTGGACGCCACCATCGCCGTCGGCCCCGCGAATGTCGGGACCCCGACGGCGCTCGGCTTCCCGGTGGCAACCCGCACCATCGGCACCAACCTGCTCGAGTTGCCGGAACAGCGAGCGACGTTTCGGGCGCCGGTCGTCGTGCAGCGGGTGACGGCAGGCGCGCCCGTCGACGTCGGGACCGGGATCGTCGAGTGGCAGAACCGCGAGGCGACATTCTCGGTGACACTCGGATCCGCGACGCTCACCTTCGCATCCTCGCTCAGCCAGTTTGCCGATCCCACGCCGGACAGCGCTGACGGGGACAGCGATGGCGATGGCATTCGCGAGCGCGATGAGGCGCAGCTCTCGGCCGGGTTCGACGGCATCGGGGATCCGCGGCCCGGACGCGCAGACCTGTTCATGATCGTCGGCCACACCCACGCGTCCAGCGCCCTGTCGGCGTCGTCTCGCGAGCTGCTCAGGAGTCGCTTCGCCGAGCGCGGAATTGCCATGCACATCGACGATGGGCAGCTCAACGGCAAGTCGGGGGTGGGCGGTCTGATGACCGGGACGGGTGGCAGCGCCGTCGCCGATGGCACGAACGTGACGCTGGCTCAGGCCCGGACCCTTCGCGATCTGAACGTCACCGTCGGCAATCGCCGCACGTTCGCCTACTTCGCGCTGCTCACGCGAGAGCAGGTGGAGTGCAACGGGCTCGCCTTCGGATGCGCGGAGTTCCCCGGCAACTCCGGCGGCAACGTCCTCGTGGCCCTGTCCAGGCTGCTGGACTGGATGCCGGACATCAAGGCCTACCAGGCTGGCGTGCTGATGCACGAACTCGGGCACAACCTCGGCCTGTGTCATCCGATGGCCACGGCCTGCGCGACGGGCGTGCTCCCGGCGGCCGAGCAGAACGCGGGCACCACCATCATGGGGACGCCGGCCGAGAACCCGCCGATCGGTGTCTGGGGCGTGCCCCTGCCGAACCCCCTGGTGCTCGTCAACGCCATGACGCGGCCGCTCGACTACTCCCCGACTCAGTGGAGCAACATGCAACTCGGGGCGGGGCTGGGTCAGTAGCGGGCGTCCCGCTCCCGGCAGAAGGCGATGAAGTCCATCGACGCCGGCGGCGCCGCCCCGAGCTGTCGCAGCATCGTCGTCACCTGGCCGCGATGGTAGGTGCCGTGGTTCACGAGGTGCAGCACGGTCTCGTCGACGCGGCTGACGCCGGTCGTGCCATTCAGCAGGCGATACGACAGCGGCTGCGCGGTGCCGTCGTCGTCCAGCGCGTCGACCAGGGTGCGCAGATCGCGCTCGGTGTCACGCCAGGCGGCACGGGCGGCCGCGACATCGGCGAAGCGGTCGAGCGGCAGGCCTGCCGACGGCGTCTCGCCGCGAAAGCGACTGATCCAGATCCACTCGGCGCCCTGCAGGTGCGCGACCGTGTCACGCACCGACGGGAAGCTGTTGCCGAGGTCGCGCGTGAACTCATCGGGCGTGAGGCGCTCGACCGCCGCGAGCAGGCGGTCGAGTGCCCAGTAGTGGTAGTCGACGAGGGTCCGGAGTTCCTGCGGCGTCATGCGCCGATGGTCGCACGGACGCCGCGCCGCCTGGCGCGCCGGGTGGTCAGAAGCTCACGCGCACCGACCCCTGCAGACTTCTCGGCCGACCGACCTGATACAGCCGGTTCAGTCCCACGCCACTCGAGGCGCCACCAAGTTGCGTCACCGCCATGCCGGTCGCCTGGCCGAACTGCGGCGACGTCGAGAGGGTCGTGACCGGGTCGCCGAAGTTCGGCGTGTTCATGACGTTGAACGCGTCCAGGCGTACCTGCAGGCGCGCGCCCGCGGCGAGCGCGAACGTCCGCCGCAGCGACGCATCGACCTGCCGCAGCGGAAAGCTCCGCAGCACGTTGCGCCCGAGCGAACCCTGTTGCCCCACCGCGGGGACGGCGAAGGCGTCGCGGTTCAGCCGACGCCCGCCTGGCACCGACGGGTCGTCCAGCCAGGTCGGGACGCCGGGGACGAGATCGACGCGTCGGCTCGAGGCCACGTTCAACGGGTCGACGACGTTGGTGAGCACGGTGATCGGCGTCGCCGATCGATAGCGGCCGATCAGATCGACGCCCCAGCCGCCCAGCACGGCGCGGGACAGGCCGGCGGCGGGCGACGGCAGGTCCCAGGTCACCGAGCCGACGACGTTGTGCCGGACGTCGAAGTCGCTCGGCCCCCGGTCGATGTCGTCGGGGATGGGGAAGCCGGCCAGGCCTCCCGTCGGGATGCCCGCCTGCGTTTCGTCGGAGATGGTGTCGGTGGCCTCGGCCAGCGTATAGGACAGCAGCGCCTGCACGCCGCGATGGAGCCGACGCTGGTACTGCACCTGGAGGGCGTGGTAGTTCGAGACGGCCGTGTTGCGCGTGCGCGAGACGACGGCCGCCGTCGAGAACAGCGCCGGGTTCAGCTGGGTGATCGCCGGCGTGCCCAGCGTGGCGTTCGCGGGCTGGTTGCGGAACACCTCGGTGCGCAGCAGGTCGCGCCCCTGGGCGCCGACGTAGCTGAGGGTCACCGACTGGTGACGGCCGAGCCCCTTCTCCACGCTGACGTTGAAGTGTCGCGTGTAGGGCAGGGAGAGATCGCGGTCGGTGACGAAGAACTGCGCGGCGTAGGGCGGTGCGCTGTTGAACGGCGTCGGCGCCAGCGTGGCGTCGCTGAGCGGCAGCGGGCCAGGCGACGGCAGGCTGCGCACCGAGTTGTACGGGAAGCCGGTGAACCCCCGCAGCGCCGTCCCCGTGCCCAGGTCGTAGTAGAGGCCGAACCCTCCACGGACGACGAGATTCCCCGAGTCCGACACCACCCAGGCCGCACCGACGCGTGGCGCCACGTAGCCCAGGCCGGTGTCGAATGCGCGGGTGCCGGCCGGTGCGAGCGTCATTGTCAGTGGATCGTCGAGGCCGTCGAACGTGAACGGCAGCAGCGGGTCTCCCTCGGGCGCCGGGTTGATCTCCTGCCGCGCGCCATAGGTCAGCGTCACGCGCGGGTGGACGCGCCAGTGGTCCTGCAGGAACCACGAGACGTTGTCGATGCCGAAGCGCGTCTCGGGCGAGAAGGCCTGGACCTGGGCGCTGAACGGCGCACCCGTGGCCAGGGCCTCTTCGACGCTGCGGAACACGTAGGTGAAACCGTACGTGCTGAAGTCCGACTGCGGCGTCAGGCGCCGCCAGTCCACGCCAGCCTTCAGCTCGTGGCGACCGGCGACGTAGGTCGAGGTGTGCACCAGGTTGACCTGGCGCTGGGCGTTGCCGAGACTCTTGCCGATGGTGAAGTTGGCCGGCGATCGGCCCTGCACGAACGGCATGCCGGCCGTCAGCTGCACATTGAGACGCGACGTGTCGCGTGAGGCGAACGACGGGTACAGGGCGGCCAGATCGGGCAGCACCGCACCGCCCACCGGTTCGACGCTGAACTCGAAGAGGCCGCGGGAGCGGCTCAGGTTGAGGCGCGTGTCGTGCACCAGCCGCGCCCCCTGCGTCCACGTGCTGCCCACCGTGGTCGTCGTCGTGTCGAGGGCGAAGCCGTTCTGGCCGTTGGCGAAGGTCCGCTGTTCGAAACTGGACGGCGCGTGGTTCCAGCGACCGAACAGCCGCACCGCCCCGAGCTGCTGATCCAGGCGGACGCTGGTGGCATCGAACCGAGACGGGAAGGACACGGCGACGCGATAGCGTCCCGTCAGCGCGGGGTCACCCGGCTCCGATGGCGTATCGGGCAGCGGGAAGGCGTTGAACAGCTCACCGACGATCCCCGTGGCCCGCTGACGTGCCTCGATCGAGGGGACGACGGCGAACGAGACATCCTGCGGCTGCGTGAGGCGCAGGCCTTCATACGAGGCGAAGAAGAACGTGCGCCCACGGCCATCGTAGCCGGGCAGCACCACGGGGCCACCCAGCACGCCGCCGAACTGCTGCTGGCGCAACTCCAGCTTCTCGACGCCGTTGCGGTTGTTGAACCAGTCGTTGGCGTCGAGGGCGTCGTGGCGGATGAAGTCGAAGGCCGATCCGGTCAGGCGATTGCCGCCCGACCGCGTCACGAGCGAGACCTGACCGCCCGGAGAGCGACCGAACTCGGGGGCATAGCCGGAGGTCTGCACCTTGAACTCCTCGAGCGCATCGACCGAGACCAGCGCGTTGGTGCCGCCGGTCACCGTCAGCCCCGGCAGTGAGCCCGAGGCCTGCTGCGAGAACTGGGCGTTGACGCTCGTGCCGACGTTGGCGCTCACCCCGTCCACCATGAAGTAGTTCGCATTGCCGCGCTGGCCGTTCACCGAGAACTGGCCCGGCGAGGTCAGCGACGGCTTGGTCAGCACCACGCCCGGCGTCAGCTCGAGCAGGGTCTGGAAGCTGCGCCCGTTCAGCGGCAGGTTCTCGACGAACTGCCGATCGACGAGTGTGCCCACGCCAGGCGAGGCGCGATCGACCAGGGACGTGCCTGCCACCGTGACCGTCTCCGCGATGTCGCCGGGCTCGAGGCGGAGGTCGACCGTGGTTCGCGTGTCGACGCTGACCACCACCCGTTCCAGCACGGCCATCCGGAACCCGGCCAGGCGGGCTTCCACGCGATAGCGACCGGGTGTGAGGCCGACCAGGACGAACGTCCCATCGTCCCGGCTCGTCGTGTCGCGCGCCAGGCCGGTGGACAGGCTGCTGGCCACGATCGCGGCCCCGGGCACCGCGGCCGCCGAACTGTCGGTGACGCGCCCGGCCAGGCTGCCGGTCGCCGATTGGGCGAGGAGAGGAGTGCAGGACACCAGCAACAGGACGCTGGCGAGGAAGGCACGGGCAGGATGTGTGCAGAACATGACGCCCCACCATCCGACAGCTGCGTGCCGGCACCGAGCCTCACCTCACCAACGCGTGGCCCGCAGACACGGATGGTCGTTCATGGGGGCTGAGCGACCACTGGTGAAGTTCGGCCTGACCTCGTCGCGGGCGCTGCGGCAGGCTGCGCGGATGCCCCTCGTGATGTGTCGCGCCGCGACCGTGTGTGTCTTGACGATGCTCGCCGGGTGCGCGAGTCGCCCGCCACAGCCCGTCGCCGTGCCCGCGGCCGTGCGCCCCTGCTTTCCGACCGACGACCTCACCGAAGAGGAACGACAGCTCAACGAGCGACTGCTGCTGAAGGCCCTGGACTCCGAGGCGCTCTACACGATCCTGTCCGACATCAAGCCGGTCAGCTCAGGCTTCGAGCGCCAGGAGATCGTGGTCGCCACGCCGGATCCCACCGCCATCGAGGCCATGCGCCGCGTGCTGGCCACGTGGCACTGTGACGACGACGTACAGGCCGGACTGCAGGCCTTCACGCGCGTCTACGACGGCAAGCGCACCTTCCACGCGTGGGTCGGGCGTCAGCGGGCGGTTGCCGCACTGATGCGTCGGCAGCCGACCTTCTTCACGGCCCTCGGCCTGACGCCGACGCTGCCGGTGGGCGAGACCCTGCTCACCATCGAGGTCGCCGAGCCCGCGGTCCGGTTCCGTGGCTACGGGTGGCTGTTCGGCTACCCGGACGCCGCGGTGGACTTCTTCGTCGACGCGGCGGCATCGCAGGAGCGGACCGGGACCTTCGTCGTGCGCGATTTCCGCAGTGTGCCCACGTTCGGCAACGCCACGAACCAGTTCGTGTGGGCGCGGCCCAGGGGGGCGGTCGACTCGGCGGCGGAACTCGCCATCGAGGCGCGCGCCCGGCCCGTGCTCGAACGCTATCGCGTGCTGCGCGCCAGGTTCATCGGTGAGGGCAAGCCGGGAGCGGTGGCGCTGGTACGCGACGCGCTGCGGCCGGGCGGCGCGGCCACATCCACGACGCCTGCCGTGACCGGGCGGCCGTGAACCACTGGTGGTCGCCAGACGGCGGTCCATCGGTGGAGTCGACCATTGGTCGTGATGCCCTTGGGGCGACGCGCGCGGAGGGTCTACCGTGCGGCCCCATGGGACTCATCTGCCGATGCAGCGAGGGAGCGAGGGCGGTCGCGGCGCTGGCGGCTGCCGTGGTTGGCGTGATCGCTGTCGTCGCCCGGTGACCGGGACGGTCGCGGGACTCGGGGGCAGGGGGCCGCGCGCGGACAGCTGCGCGATGCGAGCGAGGGTCGACCATTCGTGGTCGGGGTACAGCCGTCCGACCGGGGTCTTCGTCCACCGAACGGAATCAGGTGGTCTAGCGGCGTGCGAGCGCAGACGATGGCACGCCGCACTTGCGGTCGTCGGCCGGGGGGAGGATGCGAGGCCAAGCGCGGACCCTCCCGGCTGACGTCAGCGGCGTGTCAGGCCAGCGTCAGGACGCCGTGGTCGTCGCAGTGCGACTCGTGGGGATGATGGAGGTGGCCGTCCACGAGGTAGTCCACGTGGTCACCGTGCGGCACGGCCTCGTGCCCGCACCCGGGTCCATGGCGATGGTCCGTCGCATGTCCGCCGCACGCGTGATCGGGCGTGCAGGCGGCGGGATTGGCGCCGCTCACGGCCAGCACGTGCTCGTCCACATGCGACTCGTGCGGATGGTGCAGGTGCCCGTCATGGAGGTAATCCGTGTGTCCGTCGTGCTGGACGGCGGTGTGCCCGCAGCCCGGGCCATGCACATGGGTGTGGTCCGTGTGAATCCGATGGTCATGCATCACTCTGATCCCTTCTCGTTGGAGCGGCGCGTGCCGCGTGGTCGTGGTGTGTCAGATGCCTTCGCTGGCGTGGGCCAGCGCACTGCGGACGATGTCCAGCACGTGTTCGTCCGCCAGCGCGTAGGTGATGTGACGACCCTCGCGGCGGCGCACCAGCAGGTGCTCCGCGCGCAGGACACGAAGGCGTTGCGAGACCGTGGACAGACTGTCGCCCTCGGCCGTGGCCAGCGCGGTCACGCAGTGGGGACCGTCCGCGAGGCGCGCCAGCAGGCGGAGCCGGCCATCGTCGGCGATGGCCCGGAGCAGGCGGGCGGCCCGCTCGATCGCGGCCGGCGCTGCGGTCAACCCCGACGGTCCCGGGTGGTCGCCCGGATGGCAGTGCGCGTCGGGGGTGGTCGAGCGGTCGGACACGCCGCCATGGTCTCATCACTTGCACAATCGTTCAAGTGTCGAAGTGAGTCTGGCGAGCCATCGTCGCCACCTCGCCCGAGCCCCGTCGCATGACCACGCGTGCCTATCGGGTCCTCGGCCTGCATTGCGCCGAGGAAGTGCGCCTCGTCCAGCAGGCACTGGACGCCGTCCCCGGCGTCTCGGACCTGCAGTTCGACATACTGGCCGAGCGCCTCGTCCTGCGTGCCGCTCCGGACATCGCCGCATCCGGGCAGATCGAGCAGGCCATCGCCGCCCTCGGCATGCGTGCCGAACCGTGGAGTGAGGTGACCGGCGACGGCGCCCCCGGAACGACGCGCATCTGGTTGGCGGCGGCGAGCGGCACCGCGCTGCTGCTGGCGATGGCGTGGCAGGTGGTGGAGTCCGGCAGTCTCTGGCAGGCGCTGAGCGGGGAGGGGCATGACGGCGCCGTCCACCCGGTGCCGATGGCCCTGTATGCGCTGGCGGCGGGGGCGGGCCTGGTCACGACGCTGCCCAGGGCGTGGCGTGCCGCTCGACTGGGACGCCTCGACATGAACGTCCTGGTCATCGTGGCCATCCTCGGGGCCACCGTCCTCGGTGAATGGTCCGAAGGCGCCACGGTCGCCTCCCTCTTCGCGGTCGCCAACGCGCTCGAGGCGTGGAGCACGACGCGCGCCCGGCAGGCGGTCACCAGCCTCATGCGGCTCACCCCGCACCACGCCAACGTGCTGCATTACGACCACGAGCACCGCATGCCCGTCGAGCACGTGCAGCCAGGCGCGACGGTGGTCGTGCGTCCTGGCGAGCGTGTGCCCGTCGATGGCGAGATTGTCGGCGGGCTGTCCTCGGTGGACGAGGCGGCACTCAGCGGCGAGTCCGTGCCCGTGCTCAAGCATCCCGGTGACCCGGTCTTCGCCGGGACGCTCAACGGCAGCGGGGCCCTCGAGGTGCGCGTCACGCGTCGCGCGGCCGAGAGCAGCATCGCGCGGATGGTGGCGCTGGTCGAAGCCGCCCGACTCCGGCGCACCAGCACCGAGCAGTGGATCGAGCGCTTCGCGCGGTACTACACCCCGACGGTGATCGCCGTCGCCCTGGCGGTGGCCATCGTCCCGCCCCTGCTCGGGATGGGGCCCTGGATCGAGTGGTTCTACCGAGGGCTCGTCACCACCCTGATCGCCTGCCCGTGCGCGCTGGTCATCTCCACGCCCGTCACCATCGTCGCGGCCCTCGCCTCGGCGGCCCGGGTCGGCGTGCTGGTCAAGGGGGGCGACGCCCTGGAGGCCCTCGCGCGAACGACGACGGTGGCCTTCGACAAGACCGGCGTGGTCACTCGAGGCGAACCCGTCGTGGAGGTCCTCGAGCCGGTCGCGCCTCACGGCGCCGCAGAGGTGCTGGCTCGCCTGTTGGCCGTGGAGTGCCGCAGCGAGCATCCGCTGGCGCGAGCCATCGTGGCCTACGCCAGGGCGCAGGGCGTCGACGCGCATGCCGCGGCAGACGTCCAGGCCATGCCCGGCTCCGGCGCCGAGGGCCTCGTGGATGGGCAGTTGTTCTGGATCGGCAGCTACCGGCTGGCGCATCGGCATCACGTCGACACGGCCGCGCTGCAGGCGCGGGTCGCAGTCCTCGAAGGTCAGGGGCTGTCCGCGGTGCTCTGTGGGGACGCCGCTGCCGTCTGGGCCCTGGTCGGTCTGCGGGATGCCCCACGCGCCGACGCGGAAGCCGCGGTGCGGGCGCTCCGTCGCGCGGGCGTCGCCCGACAGGTCCTGCTGACGGGCGACAACCGCGCCGCGGCCCACCTCGTGGGCCAGGGGCTCGGCCTGGACGACGTGCTGGCGGGCTTGCTGCCGGAGGAGAAGGCCGCCGCGATCCGCGACATGGCGACCGGCGGCGCGCGCGTGGCGATGATTGGCGATGGCGTGAACGACACGCTGGCCATGGCCGCGGCCGACGTCGGCATCGCGATGGGCACGCGCAGCACCGATGCGGCACTCGAAACCGCCGACATCGTGGTGTCCGCCGATGATCTGCTGCGGCTGCCCTGGTTGCTCGGGCACGCGCGTCGGGCCCTGCGCGTCGTGCAGCAGAACGTCTGGATCGCCGTCGCCGCCAAGCTCGCCTTCGTCGTGATGGCGGCCAGCGGGCACGCCACGCTGTGGATGGCCGTGGCGGCCGACACCGGGGCGACGGTGCTGGTCACCCTCAACGGCCTGCGACTGCTGTCGACCGGGCCGCTGCCGGCGCGCGCCACGGACGACCGCGCCCCGTCGGCCTGACGGTCGACGACTGCGTGTCGACCGTGGGCGTCGAGCTTCAGCTCGACGCAAGAACCGCTTACACCGGCAGCAGGAACGGCGGGCGCTGCGGGCGCGACAGCAACGCGTTGGCCTCGTCGTCGTCCCGGAAGCGCTCGCGCAGGGGATCCCAGTGCAGGCGCCGCGGCAGCTTCATCGCGATGTGGTGGAGCAGGCAGGCGCTGCAGGCGCGATGCGCGACCTCGACCGGCGCGATGGGCTGCTGCCGCGTCCGGATGCACTCCAGCCAGTTGCCGTGGTGGGTGCTGCTCTTGTACAGGTGGACGCCGTCGGGACCAATCACCGAGTCGAGGATGCGCGGGTCGCTCGCCGCCAGGGCTTGCGGGTCCTTCAGCCGCGCCGTCGGGTCACTCGCGGTGACCGTGTCGTTGCCCCGCGAGACGAAGATCCAGCCCTCGGTCCCCTCGAAGCGGATGCCGTTGGGAAAGTCACCGCTGACGGTCATGACGACGCCGTTGGCATACCGCGCTTCCGTCCGGAACGCGCCGTGGACATCCCAGAGGCCGCTCTTCGGAAACTCGGCGGTGCCAGAGATCTCGATGGGGCCCGTGTACTCGGTCCCCATGCCCCAGTGCGCCGTGTCGATGTGGTGCGCGCCCCAGCCCGTGATCATCCCGGCGCCGAACTGCTCGCAGCGCAGCCAGCCTGGACGGTCGTAGCCCACCTTCGGGTGCACGCGCTTCTCGGTGTAGTAGACGCTCGGCGTCGATCCGAGCCAGGTGTCGTAGTCGAAGTGAGCCGGCACGGGCATCGGCGGCTCCTCCGGGCCGGCTGGATCCCCAGGCAGGCCGACCTGCACCGACGTCACCCGGCCGATGCGGCCGTTGCGCACGAGCTCGCAGGCGCGACGGAACTGCACCTGCGACCGCTGCTGGCTGCCGATCTGGAAGATGACGCCCGTGCGATGCACGACATCGCTGAGCGCGCGGCCCTCGGCGATGGTCAGTGAGGCCGGCTTCTGCAGGTAGATGTCCTTGCCGGCCTGCGCCGCCGCGATGGCGATGGCGGCGTGCCAGTGATCGGGCGTGCTGATGACCACGGCATCGATGTCGGGATTGGCCAGCAGCGCGCGATAGTCGGCGTAACCCGTCACGCCCGCATAGGCCCTGCCGATCGCCCTGGTGTAGTGATCGTTGACCAGCACCTTCGCGTCGTCCACCCGCCTGGCGTCGAGGTCGCAGACCGCCGTGATGCGGGCCTGGGCATGCGCCCAGATTCCTGGCATGTCGTGGCCGCGCGAGATCCGGCCGACACCGATGGCACCGACGGTGATCAGGTTGCTCGGGGCCTGCGCCCCGAGCACGGAGGACGGCACGATGGTCGGGAACCCCACGGCGGTCGTCGCCGCGGCCACGGTGCCGAGGAACTGGCGTCGGGAACTGCCGGAGCCGCTCGTCGTCATCGGTCGCCTCACCTACGTCAGCTTCGGTGCTTGCGCCTTCGCCTGCGCCTCGAGCACCAACTGCATCGCGAGGAAGCAATGGGCCTGCGTCATGGCCGTTTCGGTGCGGTCGAGGATATCGCTGACGACCTGGCGCCCGTACGTCAGTTCGACCTTGCTCGTGTCGATGTACCGCGTCGTCTTCTGATCCGAGAGGAACAGGTGGCTGCCACCCGGGCGTCCGACGATGTCCACGTTCTTGCGGATCTCGATGAAGCCCTCGGTGCCGAGGATGGTGAGGCGGCCGTCGCCCCACGTCGGCAGACCGTCGGGGGTGAACCAGTCCACCCGCACGTAGCCGGACCCGCCGTTGCCGCGCAGCATCATGTCGCCGAAGTCCTGGAACTTCGGGTAGGCCGGCGTGTGCACGTTACCGGCCTGCGCGGCGACGACCTCGGCCTTCGTCGAGCCCGTGAAGAAGAGGAACTGGTCGGCCTGATGCGACGCGATGTCGGTCAGGATGCCGCCGTAGTTGGCCACGTCGAAGAACCACTCCGGGCGCGTCTTGTAGCTCGGACGATGGGGGCCGAGGCCGATGGTCTGCAGCACCGTCCCGATCGCGCCGGCCTTGACCAGCTCGCCGGCCCGCACCGTGGCGCGGTTCTCGAAACGCTCGCTGTACACGATCGAGTAGATGCGCCGCGTCTCGGCCTGCACCTTGCGCACCTCGGCCAGCTGCGCGAGCGACGTGATGCCCGGCTTGTCCGCGATGAAGTCCTTGCCGGCGCGCATCACGCGGATGCCGAGCGGCGCCCGCTCCGCCGGGATGCTCGCACTCAGCACCACCTTGACCGAGGCGTCGTCGAGGATCTCGGCTTCGCTGCGCGCGACCTTCGCCGCGGGGTACTTCTGGCGGAACTGCTCGAGCAGCGCCGGCTCCTTCGCGTACACCCACGCGAGTTCGCCACCGCCGCGCATGACGGCGTCGGTCATTCCCGTGATGTGGCCGTGGTTCAGGCCGATGACGCCGAACTTCAGGCGGGGTGGCCCCTCCCACTTCGGCTGCGTGACCTGCGCCTCGACCGTGGCCGCGCCGGACATCTGCTGCGCGGCGGCCGGCAGCGGCGAGAGCGACAGGGCGGCCAGCGAGCCGGTCACGCTCTGGACGAAGGTGCGGCGGTCGACCGGCGGCTGCGCCGCGGCGTGGGGCCGAGTGGAGGCTTGGGACTCGTGCACGCGAACTCCGGGGAAGACAGGGAAGGGCCGATCATACCGCCGAACCGCGCCGCCATCGCCGTCGCGCAGTGCCCTCTTGATCACGGATGGGATCTGCTGATAGGAAGGAGAGGAACACCCGTCATTCGCGAAACCCGCTTCCCGGAAGGAGTGCGTCCATGGGCGTCAGGTCCGCCGTCGTCGCGTTCGTGTCACGTGTCTGCGCCGTTTCTCTTGTGGTCGGCGGCCTCGCCCTGAGCGAGGGCTGTCGGTCGTCGTCGTCATCGTCGCGCACTGTCACCGCCGGCGTCGGGTTCGTGCGGTAGACCCGAGCGCGGCGCTCTCGTGCGTCGCGCTCGGACCAGTCGGGCAAGTCGCCGCCTACCGCGTGCCGAGCGGCACGAAGGCGAGCGCGTTGTTGGCGTTCATCGGAATCACGAGCTGGTTGGCGCCCGCGTCGTAGCACATCGAGGCGGCGTTCGGGATGTTGTGCGCGATGAGCGTGGCGGGCTGTCCCGGGCGCAGGCGCGACACCCCGCCCTGCAGCACGCTGCTCACGTACATGGTGCCGTCGCGCAAGATGACGATGCCATCGTTGCCGGCCTGGGCGGCCTGCGCGGTGCGCACGACCGCGCCCGTGGGCGACAGCGTCAGCACGTCTGGCGTCAGCATGTTGACGACCACGAGATTGCCCTGCGCGTCGATGGCGATGCCGTTGGGGCGCGTGAGCGGAGCGCCCTGCACGACGATGCTGGCCTCGCCCTGCGGCGGGATGCGCCAGACCTGCCACGACGCCGCATCGGCCGCGGTGGCCCCGCCGGTCACCGTCCCGTAGACGGTGCCATCGCCGGCCACCGCGATGTCGTTGAACCACTCGACCGCCGGCACGCGGGTCTCGCCGGCCGGCGCGCCCGTGGCGAGCGTGAAGCGGCGGATGACGGCCACGCCCTTGTCCTGCGGGTTCGTGCTGCCGTCCCGGTCGGCGAGGTAGAGCACGCCATTGGCGACGTCGCTGCCGTACGGTTCGTTCAGCACGAGCGGTGGCGTGAGGGCCGCGCGTGGCGCACCGGGATTCTGCACGCCGATCCAGCGCGCGGTGTGAACCGACCCGTCATGGTTCAGCAGCGAGACCCACGCGTTGTTCTGCTGGACGTTCTGCGGCACGCCGCGATTGGGCACGATGATGAGGTCGCGCACCGGGTCGTAGGCGCAGCTTTCGGCCGAGTAGATCGCGCCGTAGACCTTGACGTTCGGCGACATGGGCGCGAAGGGCCCCGGGGTGGTCGGCTCGATGGGCAACCCGAGCGCGTTGCCGACGACGTAGGGGATTCGAGCGGGATTGGGGGGCGGGGTGGGCGCCTGCGCCAGCATCGCGCCGGCCCCGAGTCCGATGGCGAGCGCCGCGGCGCCCGTGCTGAGGGTCGTTCTATGCACCACATCCTCCTGTTGGAGGCGGATGATAGCGCGTCCCGCGGGCGGGTCGCGCGGCGCAGCGCCCGCACGGACGCGTGGGCGTCGATAATGCGCAGATGTCGTCCCCGATCTCGGTCCTGCTGTTCGATCTGGGTGGTGTGCTCGTCGACTTCTCCGGGCCGGCCGACCTGAACACGTTGCTGCCCACGCCGATGGACGAGGCGGCGCTGATCGCACGGTGGGCGGCGTGTCCGTCGTCGCTCGCCTACGGCGCCGGCACGATCGACACCGACACGTTCCTCACGGCGTTCAAGCAGGCGTGGCAGATCCCCCTGCCGCCACCGGCGTTGCTGGCGGCGTGGCAGTCCTGGGTCCGCGGCTGGCTGCCAGGGGCCGAGGCGTTGCTCGACGACCTGAGACCGCGCTATCGCCTGGCCGCGCTCAGCAACTCGAACGCCGCGCACTGGGAACGCCTCACCGACCTCGGCGTGGTCGGCGCGTTCGACCCCGCGATCGGCTCGCAGCAGACTGGCGTCCGCAAGCCCGACCCGGCCATCTATCGTCTCGCGCTCGACCGGATCGGCGTGTCGGCGCCGCAGGTGCTGTTCTTCGACGACAGTCTCGCCAACGTCGAGGCGGCGCGGTCGCTGGGCTTCTCTGCGGTGCAGGTGGACGGACCTGCCGCCGTGCGTCGGCACCTGCTCGAGGCCGGGCTGTTGTGACCCGATCCCGAGGCCGCGATACAGTCGATGCCATGACGCCCGTCCTGACCATGCTGCTGCTCCTGCTGACCCTGGCCGTCCCCGTCGCGGCTCAGGAACTCCTCGTCTGCGGCTGGGACGAGGTCTTCGTGCTGGAGGTGGCCGACACGCCGCGCAAGGTGTGGCGGTGGAAGGCGGCCGACCGGCCGGAGCTGCCGGCCGAGTACCGGACGAAGTTCGCCACGACCGACGAGTGCAAGCCCGTGGCGGGACAGCGGATCCTGATCACGGCGTCGAGCGACGGCGCGGCGCTCGTCGATCGCGCCACGGGCCAGACGCGGTGGTGGGGACAGTGCGGCAACGCGCACTCGGCGGACCTGCTGCCCGGCGATCGTGTGGTGCTGGCCTGCAGCGTGCGCGAGGGCACGGGCAATCGACTGGCCGTGTTCGATGCGCGCTCGCCGGGTGGCGCCGCGCTGTTCGCCACCGAGCTGTACTCCGGACATGGCGCGGTCTGGGACGAGGCGCGAGGGCGCCTGTGGGCGCTCGGCGAGAAGGAGCTGCGGGCCTATCGCCTCGAGGCCTGGGAGTCGTCGCGGCCCTCGCTGGCACTGGACAGCCGGCACGCGCTGCCTGACGTCGGCGGCCACGAGCTCGCGGCAGTGCCCGGATCCGCGCAACTCCTCGTCAGCACGCACGCGGGCGTCTGGCGTTTCGACCGCGACGCGCGCACCTTCGTCGCCGACCCCGACTTGAAGGACGTCCACGACGTCAAGAGCGCGACGATCCACGCGCCGACCGGCCGACTCGCCTACACGCAGGCCGACGCACCGAACTGGTGGACCAGCCGCATCCAGTTCCGTCGCCCCGATGTGGTCCTCACGCTCGACGGCGAGAAGATGTACAAGATCAGATGGATCCAGTAATTCAGCACTCAAAGTGATTCAAAGTTCAGAATGCAGCTCGGGGCTGGCAACGCCAACGCGCCCGCAGAAGCGTGGCAGAGTTCGCTCCAACGTCATGCGTCATGCGTCGTACTGAACTGTTGGAGTGCCGCGATGACCTCTTCCGGACGCTCTTCGTGCGGCCAATGACCGGCATCGGCGAGGCGTGTGACCGTGGCCTCCGGGAACGCCGCGCACCAGCGTTCGAGGATGGCCGGACCGAACGCGCTGTCGCGCATGCCCCAGACGATTGACAGCGGGACGCCAGCCAGGCGCCCGCGGCGTGCCCACAGATCGGCGTAGAACGCCCCCGACCCCCGCAGCGCCCGGGCGAGCGTGAACAGCACCCGCTCGCGCCCGTCGGCGTCGGGAAACACCGCCAGATACTGTTGATGGATGGCACGCGTCAGCCGGCGGCGGTCACCATAGGCCGACGGCATGATCAGGCGCAACGAGGCGTTCGCGTGGCGATACAGGAGGCGCCCGAGCGCACCGTCGATCATGGCCGCGCGACGCCGCATCACCGGGTCGTCCTCGAACGACCACAGCCACGAGTTGATGACGGTCAGCGCGCGCAGGCGGTCGGGATGCGCCAGCGCCCAGGGCAGCGCGATCGGGCCGCCGAAGTCGTGCACCACGAGCGAGACCGGGTCGGCGCCGGCGACCTGCGCCATGAACGCCGCGAAGCGTTCGGCGTGCGCCTCGGGGCGATAGTCGGCATCCGCGGGGCGGTCGGACAGGCCGAAGCCGAGATGATCCGGCACGACCACGCGATGCGTGCGGGACAGCGCGGCGATGACATGCCGCCACTCGAAGCCCCAGGTCGGGGTGCCATGCACGAGCACCACCAGCGGCCCCTCCCCGACGTCGATGTAGTGCAGTCGGCCCGAGGGGACGGCGCAGGACCTGGCGGGCCAGGGCCACTGCTCGCGGTCGAGCCAGGCAGGCGTCGATGTCATGGCGATATGGTAAAGGTCCTTGTCGTCCCTCTCCTGATGACCTGTGCGCGCCTGCTCGACGAGGTCGCGCAGGCGCAGGTCAACCGCGAGGCTGGCGAGCGCATCGCGCGCCCGGCGCTGATGCGCCTGGTGCCGTTCCTCACCCGTGACGGCATCCGATCGACGGATCTGGCGCGCCGGGCCGACATCAGCAAGCACGCCGTCGGGCAGACGCTGAAGGCCTGCGAGGCGCAGGGGATGGTCGAGTTCGTCGCCGACCCGACCGACGGGCGTGCCTCCCTCGTCCGGCTCACGGCCAACGGCGAGGCCGCCTTCCGCGACGGCCGCTCGGTGCTGGCCTTCCTCGAAGGCGAACTCATCCGCACGGTCGGCGACACGAGGATGCGAGGCGTCGCCACGGGACTGAAGGCCATGCTGCCGGTGCTGCAGTCCTGGCTGGAGTCGCCGCCGGGACCGCGGGTGCGCAAGAGACAAGGGACACGGGGACGAGTCACAAGGAAGGCAAGGGACAAGGGGCGAGGCGGGAAAGGGACGACGGACAAGTAAGGTGGGACACCGGTGGCGCGAGCGGCCTGGTGCGTCCGGCGTCATCGTGTCCCTTGGCCCTTGTCGCCTGTCCCTCGACGCCCTCCTGACTTGTCGACTGGTCCCTTGTCGCTTGGCCGCGTCTGTGGTTGAGCTTGACCCCATCCGCCTCGGGGCGTAGTGTGCGCGCAGCCATACAGTCCATCGCTGCCGCCCGTGCGGGCTCCCTGGGGCCGCGCCGGTCGTCGGCCCGTTCCTCCGTCGGTGCGCGGCGGAGCGATCGAGTCCCCTGGCGCGTCACGCGCGGG
Source organism: Luteitalea sp. (assembly GCF_022842525.1). Lineage (NCBI taxonomy): Bacteria > Pseudomonadati > Acidobacteriota > Vicinamibacteria > Vicinamibacterales > Vicinamibacteraceae > Luteitalea > Luteitalea sp. The sequence continues at coordinate 3,499 of NZ_JALHPM010000063.1, read as the reverse complement.
GGCACACCGTCGGCGCACAGGCAGGAGCAGGCATGACGACCCTCGTGCGACACATGCTGGCAGGCAAGCCGGACGTCCATGCGGTGGATCCGGACGACACCGTCCTCGACGCCCTCAAGGTCATGGCTGACCACAACATCGGCGCGGTCCTGGTGACCGCAGGCGGCGGCCTCGTCGGCATCCTGTCGGAGCGCGACTACGCGCGCAAGATGGTGCTGCACGGCAAGGCCTCGCACGACACGACGGTTCGCGAGGTGATGACCACCGAGGTGGTCAGCGTCAGCGTCGACTGGACCTGCGATCAGTGCATGGCGTTGATGACCGACAAGCGCGTCCGCCACCTGCCGGTCGTCGATCAGGGACGCCTCGTCGGCGTCATCTCCATCGGCGACGTGGTCCGCGCCGTCGTCGAGGAGCAGCAGTCGACCATCAGTACCCTCGAGAACTTCATCATGAGTGGCGGATAGCGCAAGGGACAAGGGGACGAGGGACGAGTCACAAGGGAGGCAAGGGACAAGGGACACGGCTGGAGGGACAAGGGGACAAGGTGGGGGGACAGGGGGCGAAGTGGCGGCTCGTGCCAGAATGCGCACGAACATCCCTCTCAGGAGCCTCCGTGAACCGTCGCTGGTCCTCGTCTCCCGTGCTCGTCACGGTCATCGCCGCTGTCGGCGTCGTCTCCCTCTGGTCGTCGTCCACGTCGGTCGCCTTGCGAGCGCAGCCGGGGGCGCAAGCCCCCGCCACGCCTGCCCCCGTCATCGTGGTCGAGCCGCGGGCGCCTGCCGGCGTGAAGGAAGGTGCCGTGTGGGTGCCGCCGCTGCCGACGATGGAGGAGGTGGCGCCGCCGGCGGGCTGGGCCCCGAGCGGAGAAGAGCAGCCGCCGATGCCGCTGACGCTGCTGCGGCTGCCGCGCACGAACGTGTGGCGGGCGAAGTACCCGGCCATCGATTTCCATGTCCATGCGCGCGGCCTGACGTCCAAGGCCGCCTACGACGAGCTCATCGCCCTGATGGACGACATCGGCATGGGCGCCATCGTCAACCTCAATGGCGGGACCGGGAAGGACCTCGACGCGGTGCTGGCGGCCGGCCAGCCGTACCGCGGTCGCGTCGCCAACTTCATCACCTTCACGGCCGAGGGCATCAACGAACCCGGCTGGTCGGAGCGGTTCGCCGCCGAGATGGAGCGGGCCTTCAAGGCCGGCGCCATGGGGATGAAGGTCTCCAAGCAACTCGGCCAGGGGGCGAAGAACCCCGACGGCTCGTTCATCCAGGCCGACGACCCGCGGCTCGATGCGGTGTGGGCGATGGCGGCCAGGTACGACAAGCCCGTGATGATTCACACGAGCGACTCGATCGGCCGCTTCTATCCGATCGGCCCGAAGAACGAGCGCTACGAAGCGGGCCTGTGGCGCAAGCCCGGTGAGACGGCCGGCAACCTGCAGGACGGCGGTCCGTCGCACCTGGTCATCGAGAAGGCGCGCGAGCACATGCACCGCAAGCATCCGAAGACCCGCTTCGTCAACGCCCACATGGCGATGCTGTACTACGACCCCGCCAAGCTCGCGGCTTTCCTCGACACCTATCCCAACGCCGACATCGAGCTCTCGGCGACGTTCCAGGATCTCGGGCGCGCGCCGCGGCTGTGGCGCGAATTCATCATCAAGTATCAGGATCGCGTCTTCTTCGGCACCGACGGCAGTCAGTCGCGCGGCGCCGATGAATTCTGGCGCCCGCACTGGCGCGCCCTCGAGACGCTGGACGAGTACTTCCCGCATCCGGCGCAGGTGCGCACGCCGAGCGGCTCGCCCGGTCATGGCCGCTGGCACATCTCCGGCCTCGGCCTGCCCGATGCGGTGATCCGGAAGGTGTACTACCGCAACGCGCTGCGGCACCTGCCGTCGCTGCGACCGTCGATCGAGAAGCAGTTCGCGGCGCGTGGCCTGCGCATGACGGCCGCGCCCGCGCGCCCGGCCGCCCCGCGGGCAGGTGCGCAGTGAGTCGACGCCTGGGAGGGATGCCTCGGCTGCACGTTCGTCGTCTCGGGGGCCTCACGCTCTTCGCCGCGGCCGTCTGGGCGGGCGCCACACTGACCGCCGGGCGCGGACCCGTCGCGCCGACGCAGGAGGCGAAGGCAGACGTGCCGTGGGCGATGTATGGTCTCGACGCCGCCGAGACGCACTACAGTCCGTTGACGCAGATCACCACTGCCAACGTGGCCAGGCTCGGTCTCGTGTGGAGCGCCGAACTCGACGCCTTCCCCGGCCAGATCCAGGGATCGCCGCTCGTCGTCGACGGCACCATGTACACCACCGGGCCGTGGAGCGTGGTGGTGGCCGTCGATGCGCGCACGGGCAAGGTGAAGTGGCGCTGGGATCCGCAGATTCCTCACCCGACGTTCAAGACCGACGCGCGCGGCTTGCGCACGCGACTCGGGCCGAGTCTGTGCTGCGGGCCGGTCAATCGCGGCGTGGCCTATCACGACGGCAAGGTGTACGTCGGCACGCTCGACAGCCGGCTCGTCGCGCTCGACGCCCGCACCGGCCGCACGGTGTGGAGCACACAGGTGATGAGCAAGGCCGACGACTACAGCATCACGAGTGCGCCGCGCATCATCAAGGGCAAGGTCATCACCGGCAGCAGCGGATCCGAGTTCGGCGTGCGTGGCTTCCTCGCCGCCTACGATGCGCAGACCGGCAAGCAGGCCTGGCGCTTCTGGACCGTGCCTGGCGATCCGAGCCTCGGCTTCGAGAACGCCGCGCTCGAGCGCGCCGCGAAGACCTGGAATGGCGCGTGGTGGAAGTACGGGGGCGGCGGCACGCCGTGGGACGGCATGGCCTACGACCCGGAACTCGACCTGCTCTACATCGGCACCGGCAACGGCTCGCCCTGGTCGCGCGAGCTGCGCAGCCCGGGCGGCGGCGACAATCTCTATCTCTGCTCGATTCTGGCCATCCGCCCGGATACCGGCGAGTACGTCTGGCACTACCAGACGACTCCGGCCGACAACTGGGACTACGCGAGCACCCAGCCGATCGTGCTGGCCGACCTCGAGATCGACGGGCGTGTCCGCAAGGTGCTGATGCAGGCGCCCAAGAACGGCTTCTTCTACGTGCTCGATCGCGCGACGGGAGCGTTCATCTCCGCGCAGCCGTTCACGGACGTCACGTGGGCGAGTGGCATCGACCAGAAGACCGGACGCCCCATCGAGACGCCCGAGGCCAGCTATGGCACGACGGGGCAGCGGCTGTCGCCGGGGTCGGATGGCGCGCACAGCTGGCATGCGATGGCCTGGCATCCGGGCGCCGGCCTCGCCTACATCCCGGGGCAGCACACCACCGGGACCTTTGCGTGGGATCCCGACTTCCAGCATCAGATGGGGCGGATGAACACCGGGCGCCCGCGCAATCGACCGGCCCCGGTCGACGCGGCCACGCACCCGGGTGGCGCCGCGGCGCCTGCGCCAGCAGCCCCCCCGACGCCCGCCGCGCCCGTGCGTC
>NZ_JALHPM010000062.1:0-33180 GCF_022842525.1 Luteitalea sp. | reverse complement strand
GCGTCTCGGGTGGCGGTGGTGGTGGCGGTGGCGGCGGAGGGGCCGGGATGGGCACCGGCACCGGGACCTCTGCCCGCATCGGCTCCGGTTCGGGCGCGCGCAGCCACGACGGCAGCGAGGCACCGGACGGCGATGGCGCGGCGGGCGCCTGGGGCGCCGGCACGATCGCCGGGACGACGGGGGCGTAGGCCGGCGGCATCGTTGGGGCGGCAGAGACCGGCGCGGGGGTGGCCTCGAGCTGAGCCAGACGGTCGCGTGCGGCTGCGGCGCCCGCCGCGTCACCGCGTCGCTGGCGTATGTCGGCGACGCGCTGGAACGCCACCTTGGCATCGGCGCGCAGCTTCAGCTCGATCGACACTTCGCCCAGGTGCCAGAGGGCGTGCTCGTGGCTGGCGTCGAGCTTGAGGACTTTCTTGTAGAGGGCGGCGGCCTTGGAGTGGAAGCCCTCGGTGGCGAGGTGATCGGCCCAGCGCGCGAACTGCTGGGCTGCGCCCTCGCGCTGCCCCGCTCGCTCGAGCAGATCTGCCAGTTGCTTGACGAGCCCCCAGTCGACCGGCGCGAGGTACGCCAGTTCCTGGTAGTGGGCGATTGCCTCGTCGACCCGCCCCTGACGAAGGGACTTCTCGGCCTGGCGGGTCAGCTCGTCGCGAGTGCTCATCAGCAATCGGGGTCGTGGTCGATCAACAGGTCCAACAAGGTCGTCGGTCGGAAGGAGCGCCGGTGCGCGTCCGTCCGTCCGTGGAGCCGGATGGCGGCCAGGTGCTCCGCCGTGGCATAGCCCTTGTGACGGGCGTAGCCGTAGCGGGGGTCGTCCTGATCCATCGCCACCATCAGCCGATCACGTGTCACCTTGGCCACGATCGAGGCCGCCGCGATGCAGGCGCACCGCTGGTCACCCTTCACGAGGCCCTGGTGAGGCACCGGCAGGTCAGGGAGGGCAAAGCCGTCCGCAAGGACGTAATCGGCCGGAGGGTCCAAACTCAATACTGCGGTGCGCATCGCCGCCAGCGAGGCGCGATGGATGTTGAGCGCGTCGATTTCGGCGACCGAGAGGGAGACCACCTGGCAGGCGATCGCCTGCCGCAGGATGCGGTCGTGCAGACGCTCGCGGGCCGCGGCGGAGAGGAGCTTGGAGTCGCGGAGCCCGGGGATGGGCCTGTCGGGATCCAGGACGACGGCGGCGGCGGTCACCGGCCCGGCGAGGCACCCGCGGCCGACCTCGTCCACGCCGGCCACCCAGCGGTGACCAGCGCGTCGGAGGGCGTTCTCGAGGGTACGACGGGCCGACGGCCGCGTGCGTCCAGCGGGAAGTGCCATCGGGGGTGGCGACCTGGGCCCCTCGCGCCGCTGCGCCCGCGGGGCCCGTCTTCGAGTCGGACTAGGCCTGCTTCGGCGCGACCTTGCGCACGGCTTCCTTCATGCGGGCCGCCTTGCCACGCAGGCCGCGGAGGAAGTAGAGCTTGGCGCGGCGAACCTTGGCGGTGCGCAGCACTTCGATCTTGTCGATGACCGGCGAGTGGAGCGGGAAGATGCGCTCGACCCCCTGGCCGAACGAGACCTTGCGCACGGTGATGGACGCGCGCGTGCTGCCACGGTGCATCCCGATGATGAGGCCCTCGTACACCTGGATGCGCTCCTTGTCGCCCTCGCGCACCTTGACGTGCACGCGGACGGTGTCGCCGGACTTGACGGCGGGGCGCTGGGTGAGCTGCGCGGCTTCGATGGTCTCGATCGTGGTCATGACTGTGTTCCGTTCCTCTCGCCAGCCGTCCACGCGGCCAGCCATTGTCGCTCTTCGTCGGTCAGCGCCTCGTCAACCAGCAGGTCCGGTCGCCGTTCGTACGTGCGTCGCAGGGCCTGCTGGCGTCGCCAGCGGTCGATCTCGCCGTGGTGCCCCGACAGCAGCACCCCGGGTACGTCCAGGCCGCGAAAACTCGCCGGCCGCGTGTAGTGCGGGTGGTCCAGCAACCCGCGCGTGAAGGAGTCCCGCACCACCGACTCCGCATCGCCCACCACGCCGGGCACCATCCGGGCCACGGCGTCCACGATGACGAGCGCGGGGAGTTCCCCACCCGAGAGCACATAGTCGCCGATGGACACCTCTTCGGTGACCAGCGTCGTGCTCACCCGCTCGTCCACGCCTTCGTACCGCCCGCACAGGAACACGAGATGTGCCCGCCGGCTGTACTCCTCGGCCACCGCCTGGGTGAAGCGGCGTCCCTGCGGCGAGGGCAGCAGCACCGCATCCGGTGCCCCGCGCGTCGCCTGCAGATGCTCCACCGCCCGGAACAGCGGCTCGGGTTTCAGCACCATCCCCGGCCCACCGCCGAAGGGCGTGTCGTCCACCACCTTGTGGCGGTCCGACGTGAAGTCCCGCAGGTCGTGCACCTGCAGGTCAATCAGGCCCTTGTCCACCGCCCGCCCCAGGATCCCGTCCTGGAGGCCGGCCCGCACCATGGCGGGAAAGATGGTCACGATGTCGATGCGCACGCCGCTTGGGCCCCGGGGAGTTCAGGTCCAGCAGCCCGTCGGGCGGCCGCACCACGATCAGATCCGGTCGCAGCACCGGGCACATCACGGGCGCCAATGGAATCTGCACTTCTTCCGGCCCCCGCTGCACCACCAGCATGCCCGACCCGCCGTTGGGCTCGACCCGTACCACCGTGCCCACCGCGTCGCCGGCCTCGGTCTGCACCGGCGCCCCGACGTACTGGTACCAGTAGTACTCGCCCTCCGGCAGCGGCGCGAGCGCCGATTCCGGAATCTTCAGCTCGCGGCCGAGTCCTTCGACATCCTCGATCCGGTCGCGCCCACGGAAGCCGACCAGGGGCTTGCCGCCGTGGGCGCGGGACCGATCGATGTCCAGGGCCACCACCGTGTCGCCCTCGCGGGCAAACAGCGTCGCCCCCTCGGCAAACCGCAGGTCCGGGAAGTCGGTGTCCGGTGCGATCAGCACCTCGCCGCGCAACCCGTGCGGGCGGGCGATCCGGCCCACCAGCACCATGTCGTCCCAGGCGTCCACGGTCGTCTGCTCAGCGGCGCGGCGCGCCGTCGCGGAACTCGACCTGCACCTTCCGGCCATCGCGGTCGCCGGTGGTCTGGGCCAGCGTCCGCAGCGCCTGCGCGGTGCGGCCCTGCCGCCCGATCAGCCGCCCCAGTTCGCCCGGCGCCATGAACACCTCCACCACGGACACGCCGCGGTGCTCGGCCTCGGTGACCGTCACCTGCGAGGGGTCGTCGGCCAACGCGCGGGCGACCACCTCCACCAGTGCGCGAACGTCGCCCATCTACGCCGTCGCCGCAGGCGCCGCCGTCTCGACGACCGGGAGCGGCGCGCGCTTGACGAGCGTGCGGACCGAGTCGGACGCCTTGGCGCCCACGCTCAGCCAGTGCTGCATCCGCTCGCGATCGATCACGAGCGTCTCGGGCGTCCGGCGCGGGTTGTAGTGGCCGAGAATCTCGACGAACGCACCTTCACGGGCATTGCGGGAATCGATCACCACGATGCGATAGAACGGGGACTTCTTGGCGCCCTGGCGGCGCAGCCGAATCGTAACCATGTGCTCTCTCTGAACGGCCGGCTCGGAGAGCCGGCCCTGCCCTACCTGCCTACGACCTACCGCAGCGTGCGCTGCGCCTGCATGGCGGCTTTCATCATGCCCATCTGCTTGCGCAGCTTGCCGCCACCCTTGCCACCGGCCATCCCGCCCATCATCTTCATCATCTTCTTCATCTCGAGAAACTGCTTGATGAGACGATTGACGTCCTCGACCGACGTGCCGCTGCCGCGCGCGATGCGACGACGACGGCTGCCGTTGAGCAGCTGATGGTTCCGGCGTTCCCGGGGCGTCATCGACAGGATGATGGCCTCGACGTGGGCCATCTGCTTGCCGTCGATCTTCCCCGCCATCTGCTGCTTGATCTGCCCCATGCCCGGCAACATCCCGAGCAGGTTCTCGAGCGGCCCCATCTTCTTGATGGTCTGGAGCTGCTCCCGGAAGTCCTCGAGCGTGAAGTCGTTGTCGAGGATCTTCTGTTCGAGCTTCGCGGCGTCTTCCTGCGTGACGACCGACTCGGCCTTCTCGATGAGCGACAGCACGTCGCCCATGCCCAACACCCGCGACACCACCCGATCAGGATGGAAGGCCTCGAGGTCGTCGAGGCGCTCGCCGCTGCCCGTGAAGGCGATCGGCACACCCACGACCGAGACCACCGACAGCGCCGCGCCACCGCGCGCATCGCCGTCCATCTTCGAGAGCACGACGCCGGTCACCCCGACGCGGCGGTTGAACTCGCCCGCGCTCTTGATCGCGTCCTGCCCGGTCATCGCGTCGGCGACGTACAGCTGATCGGTCGGCTGCACCGTGGCCTTGATCGCCTCGAGCTCCACCATCAGCTCGTCGTCGATGTGCAACCGGCCCGCCGTGTCGACGATGACCGTGTCGTACCCGAGCGTCCGCGCTTCCTGCATCGCCCCGGCCGCGCGCGAGACCGGATCCAGATCACCAGCCGGGTCGTGCGCCCGCACACCGGCCTGCCTGGCCACCAGGTTCAGCTGCTCGATCGCGGCCGGCCGACGGACGTCCGTCGACACCACGATCGGGTGCTTGCCCTGCTTGACCAGCCACTTGGCCAGCTTGCCGGTCGTGGTCGTCTTGCCCGAGCCCTGCAGCCCCAGCATGAGAATCACGCGCGGCGACCGACTGACCGGCGGCAGCCCACCCTGCGTGTCGCCGAACAGCGCCAGCATCTCGTCGCGGACGATGCGGACGACCTGCTGCCCGGCGCTCAGGCTTTTCAGGACCTCCTCGCCCACGGCGCGATCGCGCACCTTGTCGACGAAGGCCTTGACGACCTTGAAGTTGACGTCGGCCTCGAGCAGCGCCATGCGGATCTCCCGCAGGGCGATTTCCACCGTCTCCGGCGTCAGACGCACTTCTCTTCCAAGGTGCTGGAAGACGTCCTGGAGGCGATTGCTGAGCGAGTCGAACATCACACACGTCCACCCGGACCGCCCGGCGGCCCAGTGGCAAACCACGAGTCTAGCACGGGTTACAACCGATCGGGAGTCGGGAACCGGGAACCGGGAACCGGGGATGGGAACCGGGGATGGGAACCGGGGATGGGAGGGCCGGCTCGCCGGGCCGGCCGCCACCGCCCCCTACGGGACCGGCGTCGCCAGGTACACGGTGCCGGTGGACAGACCAGGGCCGTAGGCGGCGCGCTCGACGACGATGGGGACTGGTGGGCCCCCGGCCGTGGCCTGGGCTTCGACGACGGCCCGGTATCGCCCCGCCGGCAGGCTTGGCAGGTCCTGCGTCGGCCAGACCGTCACCCGGCCCCTGGGGGGCACGGCATACCATGACGTGCCCGCCCCGCCACCCCCCTCGGTGAAGTAGGTAATCCGCACCAGACCCTCCCGGTCAGCATCACTGGCGAGCAGCAGGAAGGCACTCTCGGGCATGTCCGCCACCAGCCACACCGTCGCCGAACTCGTGGCCCCCAGCTCCGCATGGCCATCGACCCACGTGGCGCCCCCGTCCGGTGCCCGCCACCACATGGCACGCTCCGCGACGATGCCCGCGGTGGCCTCCAGGCGGGTACTGAACGCCGCGTCGGCCAGCAACGGGTCCTCCTGGTCGACCCAGAGACTGCGTCGCGAGCGGCCCTCGAGGACATACGACCGCACGACGTCGAGGCCATCGGCGCGCGTGTACCGGGCCTGCACCTGGACCGGCACGTCGGCCGGGTTCATGAGCAGCAGAAAGGTGTCGAAGACCGGTCCGGTGGCCCCTTCGGCAAACACCCAGGACTCGGCCGGCGCCTGCGCGCCGACGGCCGCCGTGCCGCCAGTGAACCCTCGGGCATCCGCCGGGAGATACATCGCACGCTCGACCACGATCGGCGCCGAGCTGACCAGCTGGGCGGACATCTCCGCCGATCCCAGCGGACCGCCTTCCTGATTGACCCAGATCGTGCGCCGCGTGTGGGCGGGCACCACGTGGCGCCGACGGATGGGGGCACCGCCGGTGGCCAGCAGATAGTCGACGTCAACCACCGCGTCGGTGCTGCCAGGGTTGGCCAGCAAGTAGAAGAGCTGGAATCCGCCGAGCGTTGCCCCCTCCGCGAGGAACCACTGGGTGGACGGCGTCGTCCCCGCGGTGCCGTGTGCACCACGCCGAGGCGTCCCCCAGGCGGTGACACGCTCGGCGGCGAAGGGCACGTCACTCTCCGCGAGGATGGAGAACTGCTGCGGCGTCAGCACGGTCGGTCGCGCCATCGGACTGCCCGACAGCGAGGGAAATCTGCCCTGCACCGACTGCGACGTCCCCTGCCCATCGTCGCCGAAGAAGCTGACGACGATGGTGCCTGCCTGCGGATAGTTGCGAAACTGCAGGGCACTGGCCACGTGCACCGTCGTGTCGAAGACATCGCTCCAGACGCCCTCGGCGAAGTAGCGGCGGTAGGTGCCCCTCGGGTGGGAGCGCAAGGCGAACTCGTCGCGGTTGGTTCGCCCGTCGCCGTCGGGATCGAGGGCGGCGTCGGCCGCGTTGCTCGGGTCGAGGCCGAACACCGACTCCCACGGGTCGCGCATCCCGTCGTTGTCGCCATCCAGATCGAGCACCAGCAGCGTGCCCGACAACACGACGGCGATCAGCCGACCGTCGGCAGACAGGCCGCGCGAGAACGTTCCGCCGGAGGCGAGCACGCGCGAGCCGCGCCGGTCGAAGACGTTGCCCTCCGACGCAAGAACATATTCGCCATCGTCGCTGAGGGCAGGTGGTAGTCCCCCGACCGTCGCCACCGGAATAGGGTCGAGTCGCCGCGTGCGGACGTCGAAGACGCCACCGCTTCCATCGCTGTTGAATGCCGTGACGAACCTGCCATCGGCGGTGATCGCCAGCAGGCCGTCGGCCCCACGTGGACGAAACTCCGTGTACACCGTTCGGGTCAGAGGGGTGCGCTGCACGATCTCGAGGTGGTCGGGGGCCTCGCCGTACTCACCGCGTCCCACGAGGTAGGCGACCGTCGCACCGTCGGCCGTCAGGACCGGCCCGTACGGACAATCGCTCGTGGTGCTCGGGCAGGCGAGACCGACGACTGCCGCTGCCGTCCCCACTGCCCCGACAAGGACGGCGTTGGCCTCACCCAGCCACGCAAAGGTCAACCCATCGCGACTCATGGCTGGCCGACGAAAGGCATCGGTCGCAGCATCACGCACCACGACGCGGGTCGACGTCTGGAGATCGAAGCGATGCAGGACAGGCGGGGGCGCGGGCCCCTGGAAGCCGACAGGTGGCCGGCGCGTCGTCACGTAGGCGATGTAGCGGCCGTCGTCGGAGATCGCCAACGGGGTCACACCAGAGGTCGAGGCGTCGGGTTCGGGGACGCCGACAATCGCCGTGCGCGGCACACACCGCCAGGCGGCGCTGTCGAGACTGAAGATGCAGGTGTCGCTCAGTCCGTCGCCATCACCGGGCACGACCGCGACCGGCGTGACGGTCAGCACGAACCGTCCCGAGGCGGCGAGCACCACAGGGTCCTGGGCGACGGGCAGGGCCGCGAGGACCTTCTGGGCCAACGCCGTGGCCGGTCCGCACGTGAGCAGTCCAACGACAACCAGAAGCAGACGCGACAACGAGCGGCAGGACTCTGACACGCGCGGACCCTCCGCGCGCGAGTGTACGCCCGCGCGCGCCGATTCGACAGCACGGCGTGACGGATGGGCGACGGGCTCAGACGCCCTTGAGGGTATGCCCGAGCTTGTGCTTCTTGGTCGTCAGGTACTTGAGCGTGTGCTCACCGGCTGGAATCTCGAGCGGCACCGTCGTGGTGACCGACAGGCCGTAGCCTTCGAGCCCGACGAACTTGCGCGGGTTGTTGGTGAGCAGGCGCATCGACCGCACACCGAGGTGCCGCAGGATCTGCGCGCCGATGCCGTAGTCGCGCTGGTCGGCCTTGAAGCCGAGCTTCTCGTTGGCCTCGACGGTGTCGAGGCCCTGATCCTGCAGCGCATACGCGCGGATCTTGTTGGCCAGTCCGATGCCGCGGCCCTCCTGATTCAGATACAGGAGCACGCCGCGTCCTTCGGCGGCGATGCGCTGCATCGCCGTCTCGAGTTGCGGACCGCAATCGCACCGCGACGAGTGGAACACGTCCCCGGTGAGGCACTTGGAGTGCACCCGCACCATGACGTCCATGCCGTCGCCAATCTCGCCGCAGACGAGCGCGACATGCGTCTCGCCGTCGAGCGAGCTGTCGAAGGCGTGCACGGTGAACTCACCGTACTCGGTCGGCAGCTTGGCCACCGCCTCGGGTTGCACCAGGCGCTCGTGACGCAGACGCCAGCGCACGAGGTCCGCGATGGTGATCATCAGCAGGCCGTGCTTCTTCGCGAACTTGCCGAGGTCGGGCACCCTCGCCATGGTGCCGTCGGTGCGCATGATCTCGCAGATGGCGCCGGCCGGCGCGAGGCCGGCGGCCCGAGCCAGATCCACGGCGGCCTCGGTGTGCCCCGTGCGCACGAGCACGCCACCGGACCGCGCCCGCAGCGGGAACACATGCCCGGGACGGGCCAGGTCGTCCGGCCGCGTGTCGGGATGAATCGCCGCCCGAATGGTCGCCGCGCGATCGGGCGCCGAGATGCCCGTCGACGTCGTCGCCTTGGCCTCGATGCCCACGCACATCGCCGTGCCGGTGCGCGACGAGTTCTGCTGGACCTGCAGCGGGATGTCGAGGGCGTCCAGGCGCTCGGGCGTCATCGCGAGGCAGATGAGGCCGCGGCCGTGCGTGGCCATGAAGTTGACGGCCTCGGGCGTCACCAGTTCGGCCGCCATCGTCAGGTCGCCCTCGTTCTCGCGGTCCTCATCGTCGACGACGATGAGCATCTTGCCGGCCTTGAACGCCTCGATGGCGTCTTCGACGGTGGCGAATGGTCCACGTTGGGCGGCGGAGCCCTTGGCGATGCGGATGGCGCTGGTCATGATCGAGCGGTACCCAGCGACAGGCTGCGCAAGACGTACTTGCCCACCATGTCGCATTCGAGATTGACGATGGCCCCCGGCTGCGCATGACGCAGGGTCGTGGCCGTCCAGGTGTGCGGAATGATCTGGACGTCGAAGGTCGACGCGGCCAGCGCCGCGACCGTCAGGCTGATGCCATCGACGGCCACCGAGCCCTTCTCGATGAAGTATGCGGCCAGCTGGGGCGGGAAGGAAATCCGGACCCGGTAGAACTCCCCTTCCGGCAGGACCGCGTCGACCCGCCCGGTGCCGTCGACGTGCCCCTGCACGAAGTGCCCGCCGAGCCGGCTGCCGATGGCGAGCGGGCGCTCGAGGTTGACCTCGTCACCCTCCGCCAGGCCGCCCAGGGCCGTGACCCGCAGGGTCTCCGGCGAGACGTCGGCGCTCCAGGTCGTGGCGTCGCGTGCCACCACCGTGAGGCAGACGCCGCTGGTGGCGACGCTGTCGCCGAGGGCCAGCTCCGCCGCGAGGGGCGTCTCGATGGTGAGGCGCTGGCCGCCGGCCACGGGGCCTCGGGCGCGCACGGTGCCGGTGGCTTCAATCAGTCCCGTAAACATCCGCTTCCAGAAGGACGTCGCGCCCGAGGGGCACGGTTCGAGGAACCCACCCGATCGGTCGGGCAGGCAGGGACCAGCGGACGGCATCGGGCCCGAGGGCACGATCGGCCACCAGCTGGCTGATGTGGTCGACGACGCCTGCGGCCCAGAACGCCGCATGCAGGGTCGGCCCGCCTTCGACGAGCAGGGCATGGACCTGACGCCCCACCAGCACCGCAAGCGCTCCGGCGATGGTGCCGTCGGTCGACAGCACCTCGACGCCTCGTGTCCGCAGCACGTCGGCCGACGCCGAGGCGGCCCCCTCCGCGCTGGCCAGCACCAGGACCGGTCCGGCACCGACCGTCTGCACCAGCCGGGACTCCGGCGACAGCGACACCTGCCGATCGAACACCACCCGCGCGAGCGGCCGATGTCGATAGACCTCGCGGGCCGTCAGCAGAGGGTCGTCGATGCGCGCGGTGCCCGCGCCGATCGCGATGGCGTCGACGGCGCCGCGCAGTCGCTGGGTCCAGCGCGACGCCTCGGGCCCGCTGATGCTGGTGCGCTGGCCGATCCCTGCGGCCACGCCACCGTCTCGACTCAGGGCCACCTTCAGGTGCACCCACGGCCGACCGCGCTCCACGGCCGAGAAGAACGGCGCGTTCTGCTGCCGCGCCTCGCGGCGCCCCACTCCCGTGGTCACCGCCACGCCGCGCTCGCGCAGGAACGCGAAGCCGCGGCCCGACACCTGGGGGAACGGATCGCCGGTGGCCACGACGACGCGGCGAATCCCGGCGGCCGCCACGGCCACGCAGCACGGCCCGGTCCGCCCCGTGTGGCTGCAGGGTTCGAGCGTGCAGTAGAGCGTCGCACCGGCGGCCCGGGTACCCGCGGCCTGCAGGGCGACGATCTCGGCATGCGGCCCGCCAGCGGCGTGGTGATGCCCGACGCCGACGACCACGCCCTCGCCATCGACGATCACGGCCCCGACCATCGGATTGGGCGTGGTACTGCCGCGGCCGCGTTCGGCATGCCACAGCGCGCGCGCCATGAACCTGGCGTCCTCCGGGCGGAGGTCGCCGTCGACGTCACGAAGGTCTACCACGCCTCTTCGAAGAGCGCGTCGACGTACTCGCGGGGATTGAACGGCACGAGGTCGTCGATCTGTTCGCCCGTCCCGACGTAGCGGATCGGCAGGCGCAGGTCCTGCGCGATCGCCACGGCGACCCCGCCCTTGGCCGTGCCATCGAGCTTGGTCAGGATGATGCCGTTGACGCCCGAGACCTTCATGAACTCGCGCGCCTGGGCCACGCCGTTCTGCCCGACCGTCGCGTCGAGGACCAGCAACACCTCGTGCGGCGCCCCCTCGACCTCGCGGGCGGCGATGCGCTTGATCTTGTCGAGCTCGTTCATCAGGTTGACGCGGGTGTGGAGGCGACCCGCCGTGTCCACGAGCACCGGATCGAGGTGGCGGGCCCGCGCCGCCTGGATGGCGTCGAAGACGACCGCCGCCGGATCGGAGTTGGGCTGCGCGCGCACGAAGCCGACCTCGGCCCGCTTCGTCCAGATCTCGAGCTGCTCCACCGCCGCGGCGCGGAAGGTGTCGGCAGCACATACGAGCGGCTTCTGTCCCTCCTGCTTCAGCAGGTTGGCCAGCTTGCCGATCGACGTGGTCTTGCCGGTGCCGTTGACGCCGACGATCAACACGACCCGCGGGTGCCCACCAGTCGCCGGGGGCGGGGCCGCGCCTTCGAGAATCGCCAGAATCTCCTGGCGCACCAGCGGGAGGAGGTCGTCGCCGCGACGTGCCTTGCGACGCACGCTCTCGACGATCCGGTCGGTGGCCGCCACCCCCACGTCGCAGGTGATCAGCGCCTCCTCGAGGGCATCGACCGACTCGATGCGGCGCGCGCGCGCGCCGGCGGTGGCCGTCGCGCTCCCCGTGGGGGTGGTGGTGGCAGCGTCGCTGTCGAACGCCCCGAAGAGCTGGTCCTTCGTCTTCTGCAGGCTCGACTTGAGGCGGTCGAAGAAACTCACCGTGTCAGTGTAACAACCCGTCAGTGCCGCTCGTGCTTCTGGGGCCGCACCATCAGGGCCTCGGTCGCGGCCAGCGGATGGGTGCCCCCGGCCAGCACGGCCGCCATCTGCTCGGCGATCGGCAGCTCGACGCCAGCCGCGGCGCCGAGCGCCAGCATGCCCTCGGCCGTGTTGACGCCCTCGGCCACCATGCGCATGCCCGCCAGGATCTCGGCCAGCGCCCGCCCCTGCCCGAGCTCGATACCGAGCCGGTGATTCCGGCTGGCCGCTCCCGTACACGTCAGGACGAGATCGCCCAACCCGCTCAGTCCGGCCAGCGTTTCCTGCCGGCCACCGAGCGCCACCGCCAGGCGCGTCATCTCCGCCAGCCCGCGCGTGACCAGCCCCGCCAATGCGTTGTGGCCGAGGCCGAGTCCCTCGACCACGCCCGCCGCGATCGCGATGACGTTCTTGTAGGCGCCGCCCACTTCCACGCCCACCACGTCGTCGCTGGCATAGAGCCGGAAGCGTCGGCCGCGCAGCTCTTCCTGCACCCGGGCGTTGGCGTCGCCGTCGGCGGCCGCCGTCACCACCGCGGTGGGCAGTTCGTGCGCGACCTCGTGCGCAAAACTCGGGCCGGACAACACGACGACCGGACAGCCGCTTGGCAGTTCCTCCGCGAGCACCTGCGACATCCTGGTCCAGGTGACGCGCTCGAGGCCCTTGGTCGCGCTCACCATCACGGTGCCGGGGCGGATGGCGGGGGCGAGGTCACGCAGGGTGGCGCGAGTGCCGTGCGAGGGGACAGCCCAGATCACCATCGAGGCGTCGGCCACGGCGGCCGCCGTCTCGTGCGTCGGATGGACCCCGTCGGGCAACGGCACGCCCGGCAGGTAGACGGCGTTCTCGCGCATGTCGCGCATCCGCGCCGCGAGCGCCGCGTCCCGCGCGCACAGGTGCACCTCGTGCCCCACCCGCGCCAGATGCATCGCCAGCGCGGTGCCCCACGACCCGGATCCCACCACCGTCGTCGTCACAGCCGTTGCCCCAGGCGGCGCTCGGTGCCGAGCCAGAGCCGCCGCATGTTGGTGCGATGGCGAAAGGCGACGAACACGGCCGCGGCGCAGGCGCCCATGACCACGGGCGGCGCCGCACCGAGCCACGCGGTCAGTGGCGGCAGCGCGAGCATCGCGCCGAGCGATCCCACCGAGACGATTCGCGTGCCGAGGATCAGCAGCAGGAACAGGACGGCCGAGAGTGCGGTCGCCGCCGGCGCCAGCACGGCGAACATGCCCGCCGTCGTCGCCATGCCCTTGCCGCCACGAAAGCCCAGCCACGGGGGGTAGACGTGCCCGGCGATGGCCGCCAGTCCGGCACAGACGGCCAGCGTCGAGTGCCGCGTCAGGGCGTCGGCCAGCCAGACCGCGAGCCCGCCCTTGGTGGCGTCGAGCGCGAGCACGGTGATGGCCGTGGCGGGCGACGACACGCGCAGGACGTTGGCGGCGCCGACGTTGCCCGAGCCCACCGTGCGGAGATCGATGCCGCGGCGACGCGTGAGCAGATACGGGAACGGGATCGACCCGAGCAGGAATCCCGCGAGGACGACCAGGGCCACGTCTGCGGCGGTCATCGCGCGAGTCCGACGGGATCGTGCCCGGTCAACGCCAGTCGGAGCATGTCGAGCGCGGCCGAGACCGACTGCTGCCGCACGACGGCACGATCCCCGACGAACCGCGCCTGTCGGCAGGCGATCACCCGCGGCGTGTGCAGGGCGATGAACACGGTGCCGACCGGCTTGGCGTCGGTGCCGCCGTCGGGCCCCGCGATCCCGGTGATGCCGATGCCGACCTGCGTACTGCAGCGGGCCCGCGCGCCAGCCGCCAGGGCCAGCGCGACCGGTTCGCTGACGGCGCCGTGCTCGGCAATGAGCGCCGGCGGCACGTCGGCCAGCACGGTCTTGAGGGCGTTGCTGTAGGCGATGACGCCGCCGTCCAGCCACGCCGAGCTGCCGGGCACGTCGGTCATGCGCGCGGCCAGCATGCCGCCCGTGCACGACTCGGCCACCGCCACGCGCCAGCCGGCCTCGGACAGCAGACGCCCCGCCAGTTCCTCGAGGGACTCGTCGCGGGTCGTGTAGACCGACGCCCCGAGCGCGTCCGCGGCCTCGGCAATCGCCTGATCGAGCACGGCGCCGGCCGCCGCCGCGTCAGCGGTGCGCACGAACAGGTACAACTCGATGCGACCGAGCGCCGCGAGGATGGTCGCCTCGATCGGCAGCGATCCCTCACGCCACTTCGCGTACAGCGGCAGCAGCGTCGCCTCGACCGAGGATTCGCTGCGCCCGGCCACGCGCAGGCCACGGCTGTGCGTGCACGCGGCGCTCGCACGCGCGCCGAGCGCCCCCGCCACGAGACCGTCGAGCATCGGGACCATCTCGCGCGGCGGACCGGGCAGGAGGGCGATCGCCTGATCCCCGAGATCGATCCACTGGCCGGGCGCCGTGCCGTTCGGGTTGTCGAGGCGCACGGCGCCCTCGATGAGCAGGGCCTGCCGACGGTTGATGTCGGGCATGGGCAGTCCCCGCTTCGAGAAGCGCTCCTCGATGCGCGCGAGCTGCACGGGATCCTCGTGCAGCGTGCGGCCGAGCGCCGCCGCCACGGCCTGGCGCGTGAGGTCGTCTTCGGTCGGGCCGAGACCGCCCGTCAGCATCACGACATCGGCCCGCTGCAGGGCGGTGCGCACGGCCAGCTCCAGGTGCGCGAGCTGATCACCGACGATGCTGCGGGCCACCACGTCGATGCCCAACGAGGCGAGCCGCCCGGCGATGACGCCGGAATTGGTGTCGGTGCGGCCGAGCGCCAGCAGCTCGCTGCCCACCGCGATGGTCTCTGCCCGGGCAAACGCCGTCGGCATCACGCCAGCATCCATGTCGGGGCCAGCCACGCCAGCAGACGCACGCACACGCACGCGTAGACGCCGGCCATCAGATCGTCACTCATCACGCCCCAGCCCCCCGGCAAGGCCTCGAGGCTGTTGCACGGCGGCGGCTTGATGACGTCGAAGACACGAAACAGCACGAACCCCACCAGGGCTCCCGTCACCGACACCGGCAGGAAGGCGAGGGTCACGAGCATGCCGAGCACCTCGTCGATGACCACGGGCCCCGGGTCGATGTGACCGAAGTGGGTCTCGGCGGCCGTCGCGGCCCAGGCCCCCACGAGGAACACGAGCACGATCGTGAGGGCCTCGACGACAGGCCCCCCGGCGGCGCGGACGGCCGCGAACACGGCCAGGCCGGCGGCGGAACCGAAGGTGCCCGGGGCGAACGGCACGTAGCCGATGCCGAACACGGTGGCCACGGCCCTCGAGACGCGGGATGTCACGCGATCTCCTGATCTGCGGGCACGACCCGCGTGCCGGCGAGACGATCGTGGGCACCGCGTCGCTCGGCGTCCATGAACAGCGGCAGCAAGCCCAGTCCAGCCGGGATCGCGCACAGCAGCACGGCCACGCTGCGCAGCACCGCATGCCCGAACGGCACGCGCCCCTGGTCGCCGTAGACGACCCGCAGCCCCGAGAGCATCTTGCCGATCGTCTGCCCGGAGGCCGCCGTGAAGGTGACCAGATAGGCCGTATCGAGCAGGAAGAGGAACCCCACCAGCGGCACCAGTGGCAGCAGGCGCCACTCGTCCATGGTCACGTCGGCCACGCGCAGCGTCAGCCACAGGACGACCAGGTCGATGGCGATGAGGATCGCGGCATCGATCGCCCCGGCCCTGAGGCGCAGCCCGAGTGCGTCACCGGCGGGAGCGTCCGACGAGGCTGGTGTCCCGAGCGCCTCCACCACCGGCAGGTCTGGCGCCGTGGGCTCCTCGGGCCAGTCGAAGGCCGCCGGGGCCGCGGGCGGATCGAGCGGGCCGGCGGCAGGGTCGACACGCGCCGGCGGTCTCGTGATCTCGATCTTGCGACGGACGGAGAGCGGCGGGCCCGCCGGCGGAATCGCCACGGGCGGCAGTTCCGGCACCGGGGGGTCCTCGAACAGCGGCAGGTCGAGTGGACCGCCCTCGGTCGGGAACGGAGTGTCCATCGTGCCGGGTCGGCGGCGGCGCGTCGGCTCCCACGCCCGCGCCTCGTGGGTGGGATCCTCGGGCGCGGCGGGCTCCGGTTCGTGGGGCACGCTGGCGAGCGAGAAGTCGTAGCCGCAGTTGCGGCACCGCTCCACGTCGTCGTAGCTGAGATAACTGCACTTGGGACAACGCATCGATCAATCCACCGCCACCGGGCCTTCGCGTGGCTCACGCCGCGCAGGCACGATGCCGAACGCCTTCATCTTCCGATAGAGGTTGCTGCGTTCCACGCCGAGGACTTCGGCGGTACGCGAGATGTTGCCCTGCTGCGCCGCCAGCGTGCGCACGATGTAGTCGCGCTCGAAGCGCTCGCGCGCCTCGTGCAACGGCAGCGAGGGACCACTGGCCAGCTCAGGCAGACCATCGACGATCTGTCCGCCCTGCAGGAACGAGAGGTGGCGCGGCTCGACGACCTCGCCGGGGACCATGATGAGCAGCCGCTCGACCACGTTGCGCAGTTCGCGGACGTTGCCGGGCCAGGCATAGCGCCGCAGCACGTCCATCGCCTCCGGGTCGATCTGGCGGGGCCGCCGCCCGTGCTCGCGCGACAGCTCCTGCATGAAGTGGGCGATGAGCCGCGGGATGTCCTCCTCGCGCTCGCGCAGCGGCGGCACGAAGATCGGGATCACGTTGAGGCGGAAGAAGAGGTCCTCGCGAAACCGACCGGCACGAATCTCCGCGGTCAGGTCCTTGTTGGTCGCCGCGAGCACGCGCACGTCGACCTTGACGCTGTCGTGCCCGCCAACCGGATCGACGACCTGCTCCTGCAGCACGCGCAGGACCTTGGCCTGCGTCTTGAGACTCATGTCGGCCACTTCGTCGAGGAAGATGGTGCCCTCGTCGGCCAGCTCGAACCGCCCGCGCCGGTCCGAGACCGCGCCCGTGAAGGCGCCGCGGACGTGCCCGAACAGCTCGCTCTCGATCAGTTCCTCGGGGATCGCCGCGCAGTTGACCTCGACGAACGGCCCGCTGCGACGCCGGCTCAGCGCGTGGATGCTGCGCGCCACCAGTTCCTTGCCGGTGCCGTTCTCGCCGAAGATCAGCACACGGCCGTTGGTCGGCGCCGACATCGCGATCTGCTCGCGCAGCGACCGCATGACGTAGCTCTCCCCCACCATCACGAACCGCTTGTCGACGTGCTCGCGCAGGGCGCGGTTCTCGGCTTCGAGCTGACGCTGGCGCAGGGCGTTGCGCACCACGTGCAGCGTCTTGTCGATCGACAGCGGCTTCTCGACGAAATCGAAGGCGCCGATCTTCACGGCACGGACGGCCGACTCGATGTTGCCGTGGCCGGAGATGACGACCACCGCCGCGTCCACGTGCCGATCGCGCAGCCGCGACAAGGTGAGCAGCCCGTCGATCCCGGGCAGCCAGACGTCGAGCAGGATGACGTCGAAGTGCCGCCCCGGCGCAATCTCCAGGCAGGCCTCCCCGGTCGGGACGGCTTCCACTTCGAAGCCTTCGTCGCGCAGCACGCCCGACAGGGCGGACCGCACGCCGGCTTCGTCGTCGACAATCAGGATGCTCGGACGCATGGCCTACGCGGGAATCTCCAGCGTGAAGGCGGCGCCGTGCGGCATGCGGTCGGCCGCCTCGATGGTGCCGCCGTGCTCGACGATGATGCGGCGGACGATGGCCAGCCCGAGCCCGCTGTCGCGCCCCTTGGTCGAGTAGTACGGCAGGAACAGCTTGCTCCGATCCGCCTCCCCGAGCCCGGGGCCATCGTCGCCGACGACCAGCCGGGCGAGCCGGTGCCCCTCGTCCCAGGTCGTCTGCACGCTGATCGTCCCGGTCGCGCTGGCCGGCAGGCCGTCGTGCACGGCGGCCAGGGCCTCGACGGCGTTGTCCACGAGATTGATGACCACGCGCTTGAACTGCTCCGGGTCCACCCGGATGACCGGCATGGCGGGATCGTACTCCCTCACCACGGTCAGGCGCGGCAACCCGACGTAGAGCGCCAGCGCCTCGTCGAGCAGCGCATGCAGATCCGAGGGCACCGCCCTGGGCGTCGGCATGCGGGCGAACTGCGAGAACTCGTCCACGAGCCCCTTGAGCGACTCGACGGCACCGATGATGTTGGTGGAGCACTCGTCCACCAGCTCGCGGGTCGTCGGCGGCGCGGTGGTGAAGTGGCGCCGGATGCGCTCGGCACTGAGCTGGATCGGCGTCAGCGGGTTCTTGATCTCGTGCGCGAGACGCCGGGCCACATCGCGCCAGGCCGAGACCCGCTGGGCCCGGATGAGCGGCGTGACGTCGTCGAACACCAGCACCGTGCCCTCAGAGCTGCCTTCGTCGCGCAGCGGCGTGGCCGCCACCGCGAGATGCAGGTCGCGGCCATCACGCACGAGGGCGATCTCGTGCCCGGCCGTGCCCCCACGGGTGCGCGCCGCCGCCTGGGGAATCGACAGCAGCGGGCGCAGGTCCTGCCGCGAGAAGACGTCGTCGAACAGTTGCCCGACGGCGGACTGGTCCAGCCCGAGCAGCCGGGCCGCGGCGCTGTTCATCGTGTTGATGCGGCCCCGGGTGTCAAGGGAGATCACGCCGGTCGCGATCCGCTTGAGGATGGTCTCGATGTAGCGACTGCGCCCCTCGACCTCCCGCCCCTTGCGCTGGACCTCGGCCCGCGACTGCTCCAGTTCGCCGGCCATCGTGTTGAACGCCTCGACGAGCTGCCCGAACTCGTCGGCCGACTCCGGCTCGATGCGGTAGTCGAAGTTGCCCTGCCCGATCTCCCGCGCCCCCGCCGCGAGCAGCCCGATGGGACGGGTGATGCGCTTGGCGGTGTAGAGGCCGAGCCACGTCGCGCTCACCAGGATGAACAGCGTCATCATCAGGAAGAACGACAGGTAGACGCCCTCGATCGGCCGCCGCAGGACGCGCAACTGCTGATACCCCTCGTAGGCCTCGACGATGCGTCGGCTGTGCTGCGCGAGGCTGCCCGACAGATGCTCGCTGACGATGACGACGCCCACCGGGGCCATGCCGTCGGGCAGGCGCACGAGCGACGCCGAGCGCACCAGTTCTCCCCCGCTGCCAAGCGGCTCGATGACGCGGGTGTCGGCACTGCCACCGGCCACGCGCGCCGCCAGACGGTCGGCCGAGGCCCGTGGCACGTCGCGAGGCACCGTCGGCGCCGCGACGTCGAAGAGCGGGATCACCTCGAGCGGGTTCGTCTCCGGGGCGATGCGATAGACCTCGACGAGCGTCGACCGGCCCGACGCCACTTCGGGAGACACGCGAGCGCGGATGGTCGCGACGTCGCCCCGCTCGATCCCGGAGGTCGACAGCAGCCGGGCCAGCCGGACGGCCTGCCGGCCGGTCTGCACCTGCGTGTCCTGGTAGTAGTCGCTCGCGATCTCGCGCGCAGCCGCCAGGACATCGTCGATGGGCGGCGCGAACCAGCGACTCGCGCTGTTGCGAATCAGTTCGCTGCCGACGATGAGCACGAGGACCGCGGGCACGAGCGCGAGCCCGAGCATGGCGGCGACCAGCTTGGCGCGGAACCGCGCGAACGGCAGCGCACGGCGCCGCTCGACGAGCAGCTTGATGACGTTGCGGGCCAGCACGAACGCCAGCGCGCCCAGCATCGTGAGGTCGACGGCGACCAGCGCGTACAGCACCACCTCGCTCAGCAGGGCTGGCGACAGCCCGGTCGATCGATCGGCCAGGGTGACCAGCGCGACGAGCGCCGCCACCAGCAGGCCGATCGCCAGCAGGACGAAGATCGGGTTGTCGCGGAGCGGGCGCTGCGGAGGGGTGCGACCTCCGGCCAGCGCGGGATCGGGCGCGGGCGGCGCCGCGGCGGCCGGCGGGGCGTCGGTCAGACGGGTGAAGATGGCCACGTCACGGGCGGAAGCGGAAGCTCACGCTGCCGAGCACGGCACCCGGGGTCCATGGCCACGCCCAGCCGAGCATGCGGGGACGGGTCTGCGCCTTCACGCTGACGTGGTACTCGCCGTCCTCGACGAGCCGGTGTGACGACAGGCGACGGCCGCGGAAGTTGGTCAGCCACTGCAGCGCCGTGCCTTCGTCGTCGGTCGTGCGGACCTCTTCGACCCGCCCGTCCTCGATGAAGGTGATCTGGTACCGGCGCGTCAGGTTGTCGAAGCGGACCACGGCCGAGACCCGCATGTAGGCGATGGTCTTGTCGATCCACCAGCGCGACGACTGCTGCAGGGCGACGTCGTAGGCAAACGTCGTCGGCAGCCCGCTCTGGATGGCGGCGCGGACGGACTCCGACACGGCCTCGGTGACCTGGAAGCTGACGCGGACCTCGCCGTCGTGCAGGGTCGTCTGGACCTGCACGGCCGCATCAGCCCACGCCGTGGTGGCAAGGCCCAGCCAGCAGGCCAGCAGCAGCATCACTCGCAGCCGCATCGTCAGTCCTTCGATTTGATCAGGTCCTCGAGCTCGGTCATGAACTCGCCGATGTCGCGGAAGTGCCGGTAGACCGAGGCAAAGCGCACGTAGGCGACCTTGTCGAGCTGCCGGAGTTCCGCCATGACGTGCTGACCGATCTCGGTGGTGCTGATTTCCTTGTCCGGGCGCTCCTGCAGCGCGGCCTCGACTCGGTCGGCCACGGCTTCGAGCGCATTGACGCGAACCGGCCGCTTCTCGCAGGCCTTGAGCAGCCCCGCAATCAGCTTCTGCCGGTCGAACCGCTCCCGACGGCCGTCCTTCTTGACGACCATGTACGGGATTTCGTCCACCCGCTCGTACGACGTGAATCGCCGGGCACATTCCAGGCATTCCCGCCGCCGCCGGATGACCTCCCCCTCGCGACTCTCGCGGGAATCTACCACCTTGTCCTGCAGGTGGCCGCAATACGGGCACTTCATCGGGCCTGGCTCCCTTCGAGGTGCCTGACGCCAGACGGAGGCGCCCCTGTCCTCGTGATGTCCTCGATGCGTCGTAGCGTCAGTCCTTCACGTGCGATGAACACCAGCGTCGCGAGCGACACCGGGATGAACGACAGCGCGTGCAGCGCCACCGCATAGGCGACCGCCCGGTCGTTGTCGGCCGCGTACAGCGAGGTCAGTGCCAGTCGCACCGACTCGTGGAACGCCCCCACGGCGCCAGGCGTCGGCACGGACACGCCGACGGCCATGAACATGAGGACCGTGAAGGTGCCGGCGAAGGTCAACGGCAGCGCGAACGCCCACGCCATGGCCCAGGTGGTGAGGCCGATCGACAGCCACACCGCCACCGACCAGCCAAAGGCCAGCGCCAGCGCAGCGGGCGTCCGGAGCACCGCGAAGCCCTGACCAAACGCCGCCACCACCTTGGTGGCCAGCCGGCCGACCCGCGCCGGCAGACGACGCGTGAGGCGCTCGGTGACCAGGCCCACGCGCTCGGCGTGGCCGGCGAACAGGAAGGCGACCCCGAGGCCGCCGAGGGCCGCCGCCGCGGCGATCAGGCCGCCAAACTGAACTGCCCGGAGCATTTGTCCGTCATTGACAGCGAACCCGGCATCGAGCAGCGAGACGCTCAGCGCAAACAGGATCAGCAGCGTGATGATGTCGAGGGCCCGCTCGAGGACGATGGTGGCAAAGGTCGCCGTCGGGTCGAGATGGACCTTCCTGGCAAGCAGGTACGGCCGCAGCACCTCGCCGACGCGGCCGGGCAGCATGGCATTGGCGCCGAACCCGATGACGGTGGCGCGGAGGGCCGGTCCGAACGGGACCTGGCCGATGGGCAGCAACAGGTACTGCCAGCGGAACGTACGGAAGACGAAGGTGCCCACCGACGCCAGCAGCGCGAGCAGGATGCCGCTGGGATGCGCACGCGCCAGTTCCCGCCCCACGGCCGACAAATCGGCCTGCCGCAGGAACAGCGCGATGAGCGCCACGGTGACGAGCAGGATGAGGAAGTGCTTGAGGTAGCCCGTCATGCGGAGGTGGGCTGTTCGGGCGCGACTGTACTATAGGTTGGGTTTTCGAGGCTATGGGAAAGCGCGAACTGCTACTGCTGGTGGTCTTTGTCGTCCTCGGGGTGGGGGTCTACCAGGTGTCGGCGCCGGCCGCCCCGGCGGACGCCCCGGGGTTCTCCCTGTCCCGCATGGTGCAGATGGCGAAGTCGCACTTCGTGGGAGACGCCGTCCGGACGCCGGTCACCCGCACCGCCACCCTCGCGGTGACGCCGGAGGTGACCACCCTGGACCTCGGTGAGGTCCGCGGGGCCATGTTCGTCGCCGGCACGGACCGGGAGGACATCCTCGTCCGTCTCGACACCGTGATCGGCGGGATGGACGAGGCCGACGTCGCCCAGCAGGAGAAAGGGCTGGGCCTGGCCGTCACGGGCGCCGGACCTGTCGCCACGGTCGCGGTCTCCTTCGAACGGGGTGGCCGACCGCCGCGGTATGAACTGCACATCGAGGTGCCCTCACGGCTCAAGGTCCAGCTGGGCGGTCGCGGATCGGCCGAGATTCGTGGGGTGGCCAGCGTCCACCTCGACGAGTACCGGGGCGAGCTCAACGTTGCCGAGGTCGCCGGTCCGATCACTGGCGACCTGCGTGAGTCGCGGGCCGAGTTCGGCCCCGGCACCCGCATGGACCTCGACACCCGCAGCGTGCGCCTGCGCGCGGAAGCGCCCGCCTCGGTCGTGCTGCGGAGCGAGCGCGGCACGGTCGATGTGATGGACGCGACCGGACCGGTGTCGATCAAGACCGACTTCGCCCGCATGGACATCCGGGGCACCGGGGGCCCCGTGCACATCACCGGGGAGGGCGGCACCATCGAGTTGCGCGACGTGCGTCACCCGCTGACCATCGAGGCCGACCGGCTGACCGTGAACGCCGAACTGGCCATCCCGGTGGCGACCACCATCACGGTGGACGACGACACCGTCGAGGTCACGCTCCCTGCCGAGGGCGGCCTGCAACTCGAGGCCGCCATCGAGAACGGGAGCCTGCGACTGCCGGACGGCATGACCGCCACGAAGACGGGCGCGCGCGAGGCGGCGAGCGCGACGCTGGGAGAGGGGGGGCCGCTGGTGAAGGTGACCGTCAACACCGGCGCGCTGCGGGTGCGGACCCGGGCCGGTCGTCCAGCGACGGAGTAGGACAGCGCCGACGCGACGGTCGGCGCTCGTGGGACCAGCGAGGGGCGATGCGCACGGTGCGCACCGCCCCTCATGCACTTCTAGAAGCTGTAGCGGGCGCTCATGAGCAGCGAGCGGTTGCCCCAGTTGTTGGTGTTGGTGCCGAACGCCGGATTGCTCAGGCTGTTGACCGGCACGCCGTAGTTGTCCTGGTTGAAGGCGTTGAACAGGTCGGCACGAATCAGCACGCGGTGACCGAACGGCAGCGTGAAGCGGCGTGCCACGCTGATGTCCCAGTTGTACCAGGCCGGGGCGCGCAGGGTGTTGCGCCCGAGGTTGCCGTTGCCGAGGCTGTTGGCGAGCGGCAGCCCGTTGGTGCCGAGCGGCACCAGGAACATGCCCGACGTGGTGAAGGTGCGCAGGTTGCCCGTGTCCGGGTCGGGCGTCAGGGTGCCGGACGGATCGAAGTTCGGACGATCGCCACCGCCGCCGTTGCCATTGGTGTCCACGCCCGTCAGGATGGTGAACGGCTGGCCCGACTGCGCCACGAACACCCCAGAGACCTGCCATCCGCCCGTCAGCTGACGCACGAAGGCATTGCCGACCGCCGGCGTCTCGTAGAGCCACGACGCGACGACGCGGTGCGTGCGGTCGAACGCCGACAGACTCCACTCGGCGTCGATGTCGTTGAAGTCCTGCGGAATCTGCGGCGACCCGGCGGTGATGGCCGCCACGCCGAGCGACTCGTCGTTGTTGCTGAAGTTCTTGCTGAACGTGTAGCTGCTGCGGAACTGCAGGCCGCGCGCCAGACGCCGCGTGAACTGGGCGTACGCGGAGTGGTACTCCCCTTCCGCGGTGGTCGCGATGAGCACGCGGGGGCCGAACTGCGGGACGACGCGACGGGCCTGCGTGTTCGGGATGGAGGCGATGCTGCCGGTGGCGCGCACCGTGGCCGCCTGGGCCTCGGTCAGCACGGCGGGGTTGGCCTGCAACTGGTTGACGCCGTTGCGGCTGAGGCTGCCGTTGTACCCGAACTCGAAGCTGGTGTTGGACGTCAGCTCGCGAGCAAACGACAGCGACCAGTAGTTGCTGCGTGGGTACTGCGCATCGACCGGCGTATTGACGTACGTGGCCAGCGGGTTGAACACGGGCGAGCCGCCCACCGGGGCGACGTTGGGGAACACGTCGAAGATCTGGTCGGCCTGCCCGGTGAACACACGCGGGAAGTTCGACGCGTTCACCGTGAGGATGTTGTAGAACAGCACGTCGTAGCCGATGCCGTAGCCGCCACGGACGACGCTCTGGCCCTCGGCGCCGAGCAGGGACTTCAGGAAGCCGCCCTGCGGCGTCGGCGTCCAGGCGAAGCCGACGCGCGGCGCCCAGTTGTTGTTGTCACGCTGCACCGGGCCCGGCACCAGCGCGTTGAGGGACTGCTGATCCTCCGCACCGAAGAACCCGAGCGGTACCGAGCTGTTCTCGTAGCGCAGCCCCAGGTTGATCGTGAGGTTCTGGGTGACGCGGAAGTCGTCCTGCGCGAAGAAGAACAGCTGCGTCTGGCGGGCATCGAAGCTGGCCACCTGCAACGCCTGCGTGAACTGGTTCGCGAAGTTGTTCATGTAGTCCTGCAGGTTGTTGAACGTGAAGGAGCCCTTCGAGTTGAAGGCCGCCTGGTTGTCCAGTTGCAGGTAGCGCATGTCGCCACCGAACTTCAGCGAGTGCCGCCCCTTCTGCCACGAGAAGACATCCTGGAACTGGAACGAGTTCTGGATGCGTCCCTGCGGGAAGTTGCTCAGACCGCCGATGGTGAAGAGGCCCGTGATGGCGGTGGTCGGCGTGACGGGATCCGCCTCGGGGAACGACAGGTCGCGACGGATGTACGAGAACCGCGCCTCGTTGAGCGCGCGCGGCCCGAAGACGTGCGTGTGGCTCAGCGCCAGGTTGTGGTCCTTGGTCGCCGATTCACCGGCGAACCGGCTGCCGAACTGCAGGTTGCTCGCCGCGTTCTGCGTCGTCGGCCGGTCCGAGATGTAGCGGCCGGTGATGGTGTCGTTGGGCGAGAGCGTGTAGTCGACGCGGGTCAGCAGGTTGAAGGCGTCGCGGTCCTGCTGAATCGGCAGGTTGACCTGGCCGATCTCGACCGGCACGCCGTTGACGTTGGTGGTACGCAGGTTCGAGAACACCGGGTTCTGTGCGTAGACCTCCTGCAGGAAGCCGATCGAGTTCAGCACGGCCGAGCGGCTCGCGGCCGACTGGCCGGCACGCAGCGGCACGTTCTGCAGCGTGGCGTAGCCCGCCTGCGTCGGGATGTTGGCCGTGGTGCCCGGGCCGCCGTCCTCGCGACGGATGTCGGCCTGGAACATCCCGAAGAAGAACAGCTTGTTGCGCAGCACGGGGCCGCCGATGCCGCCGCCCACCTGGTGGCGGGTGAAGCCGGCCGGGTCGTCGAAGCCGGTGCGCTTCTCGACGTTCGTGCGGGCGTTGTACTTGCTGTCGGTGTAGTAGTCGAAGATGTCGCCGCGGAAGGCGTTGGTGCCCGACTTCGTGATGACGTTGAACTGGGCGCCGGAGCTGCGGCCGTACTCGACGTTGTACGGGTTGGTCTGCACGGCGATCTCGGCGACCGCTTCGGGCGGGATGGGGGTCGTCGAGAGGCTGACGCTGGCGTCGTTGTTGTCCGACCCGTCGATCATGAAGTTGTTGTTGCGCGAGCGCTGGCCGTTGGCCGAGATGCCCTCGGCGCCGGGCCCCGACACCACGTTGGGCGAGAGCAGCGCCACGCGGGTGACGTCACGCGTCGGCGAGATCGGCAGTTCGACCACCTGGCGCGCGTTGGTCACGAGACCGACCGTGGCGTTGGTGCGGTTGATGGTCACGCCCGCCGCCTCCGAGGTCACCTGCACGGTCTCCTCGAGACCGCCGACCGAGAGCGACGGGTTGAGCGTGACTTCCTGGCCCGACCCGACGCGGATGTCGCGGGCGTCGAAGGTCCGGAAGCCCTGGAGCTCCGCGCGGACCTGGTACGTCCCGGGCTCGAGCGCCGGGGCCCGGAACACGCCGGAATCGTTGCTGGTGGTGGCCCGGACGACGCCGGTGTCCTGATTGGTGATCGTGACGGTAACCCCGGGCAGGACCCCGCCACCGGAGTCGGTGACCACGCCGGAAATGATCCCGCGCGTGAGCTGCGCGCTGGCGGGCACGGCGGCGGCCAGCAGCGCCAGGCACAGCAGCGCCCGACGCAACGACTGAACGAACGTACTTGACATCATCCCTCCTGGGCACACGGAGCGACGGCTCCGTGGAGACCGCGCGCAGGTGACACGCGTCGCGGGCGGCAAGGGCCACTCGGGCCACAGCCACATATGACGCCACAAACTCGGCCTTCACGATCGTGATGATTTGGTGATGGCAGGGGTCGGGCCACGGATTTGCCGGGACGAACCGCTGCGCGAGGCGTTTGGCGCGCGATTCGCGCTATTCTTGGCGGGCCTCGAACGGGAGTTCTGCCTTCGTGTCCATGTCCCCGCTGCTCACCACCCCCGCCATCGGTCTGCCGCTGCTCCGCCGGGGCAAGGTGCGCGACGTGTTCGAGGCGGGTGACGACCGGCTCCTCATCGTGGCCACCGACCGCATTTCGGCGTTCGACCACGTGCTCGGCTCCGGCATCCCCGACAAGGGGCGGATCCTCACGCAGTTGTCGACGTTCTGGTTCGGGCGCCTCGCCGACGTGACCCCGCACCACCTCCTGTCCACGGACGTGGCGGACTTCCCCGCCAGCACCCACCCGTTCGCCGCGGCCCTCGCCGGGCGCACGATGCTGGTGCGGCGAACGGAGCCCCTGCCGGTCGAGTGCGTCGCCCGCGGGTACCTGGAAGGATCCGGCTGGAAGGACTACCAGGCGACCGGCACGCTGTGCGGGCACCGCCTGCCCACCGGCCTGCGGCAGTGCGACCAGTTGCCGACGCCCCTCTTCACCCCGGCCACGAAGGCCGAAACGGGCCACGACGAAAACATCAGCGAAGCTCGGGCCGCCGAGATCCTCGGCGAGGAGGTCTTCGACCAGGTCAAGGCCCTGACCCTGGCGCTCTACACCGCTGGCGCGGCGCACGCGGCATCGCGCGGCATCCTCGTCGCCGACACCAAGTTCGAGTTTGGCCTGGTGCAGGACGCCGGCCGGACGCGGGTGGTCCTGATCGACGAGATCCTGACCCCCGACTCGTCGCGCTTCTGGCCCGCCGACCAGTACGCGCCAGGCGGCCCACAGCCGAGCTTCGACAAACAATTCGTCCGCGAATACCTCGAGCGGATCCAGTGGGACAAGCAGCCGCCGGTGCCCTCGCTGCCAGACGACGTCGTCGCCCGGACGCGCGACAAGTACCTCGACGCCTTCCGCCGACTCACCGGGGCCGACCTGGTCGAGGCCTGAGCTGCCCGTGGCCATGCACCGGGATCTGGAACGGCTCGTGGCCGAGATGGTGGATGGCGGCATCCACTTCGTCGATGCCGCCCGCGAATTCGAACGTCGCTTCCTCGAACTGGCCCTGAAGCGCACCGACGGCAGCATCACCCGCTGCGCCGCCCTCACCGGCCTGCACCGCAACACCCTCGCCCGCAAGATCGCCGAACACAAGCTCAAGGGGTAGGGGCACGCCCCTGGGCCTTCGTCCTTGGGCCCTGGGCCTTCGGTCTTGGGTCCTTCGGTCTTGGGTCCTTCGTTCTTCGGCCCTTCGACATTCCGGCATTCCGGCATTCGTCCGTGTTGGCAGTCAGGGGTCTTGACTGCCAACACGGACGATCTATACTTGGCAGTCGTCCCCCTCGACTGCTAAGCCGCTGGGGGCACCTGAACATTCTTTCTGGGGAGGGCGCGCTGGCGCCCGCCGTCACATCTCATCAGGACTGGAGTACACACCATGAACCTCCGACCTCTCCACGATCGGCTCATCGTCGAACGTATCGAAGAAGGGGAGCAGCAAGTCAACGGGATCATCATCCCGGACTCTGCCAAGGAAAAGCCGCAGCAGGGCAAGGTCGTCGCTGTCGGCAACGGCAAGGTGAAGGACGACGGCAAGGTCACGCCCCTCGACGTCAAGGCGGGCGACACCATTCTCTTCGGCAAGTATTCGGGCCAGGAGATCAAGGTGGAAGGCCGCGAGTATCTGATCATGCGTGAGGACGAAGTCCTCGCGGTGATGGCGTAAGAGGGAGCGAGAATCATGGCAAAGCAGATCATCTACGGTGCGGAATCGCGGCAAGCGATTCTCCGCGGTGTCAACCAGCTCGCCGATGCAGTGAAGGTGACGCTCGGTCCCAAGGGCCGCAACGTCGTCCTCGACAAGAAGTTCGGATCGCCGACGATCACCAAGGACGGCGTCACCGTCGCCAAGGAGATCGAGCTGAAGGATCCGCTCGAGAACATGGGCGCGCAGATGGTGCGTGAAGTCGCGAGCAAGACCAGCGACATCGCCGGCGACGGCACCACCACCGCGACCGTGCTCGCGCAGGCCATCTATCGCGAGGGCGCCAAGAACGTCGTGGCCGGTGCCAACCCGATGGAAGTCAAGCGCGGCATCGACAAGGCCGTCGAGGTCGTCATCGAGCAGCTCAAGTCGTTCGCCAAGCCGGTGAGCGGCAACGCCATCGCCCAGGTGGGCACCATCTCCGCCAACAGCGACCCGACGATCGGCACGATCATCGCCGAAGCGATGGAGAAGGTCGGCAAGGACGGCGTCATCACGGTCGAAGAAGCCAAGTCGATGGAGACCTCGCTCGAGGTCGTCGAGGGCATGCAGTTCGATCGCGGCTACCTCTCGCCCTACTTCGTGACCGACCCGGACCGCATGGAAGTGGTGCTGGAGAACCCGGTCATCCTGATCCACGAGAAGAAGATCTCGTCGATGAAGGACCTCCTCCCGGTGCTCGAGCAGGTGGCTCGCGGCGGGCGTCCGCTGCTGATCATCGCCGAGGACATCGAGGGTGAAGCGCTCGCGACGCTCGTGGTGAACAAGCTGCGCGGGACGCTGCAGGCCGCCGCCGTCAAGGCCCCGGGCTTCGGTGACCGCCGCAAGGCCATGCTCGAGGACATCGCCATCCTGACCGGCGGCCGCGCGCTGACCGAGGACCTCGGCATCAAGCTCGAGAACGTCAAGCTCGAGGATCTCGGCCGCGCCAAGAAGGTGACGATCGACAAGGACAACACGACGATCGTCGAGGGCGCCGGCGCTGCCGGGGCCATCGAGGGCCGCGTCAAGCAGATCCGCACGCAGGTCGAGGACACCACCTCGGACTACGACCGCGAGAAGCTGCAGGAGCGCCTGGCGAAGCTCGTCGGCGGTGTCGCCGTCATCAAGGTCGGTGCCGCCACCGAGACCGAGATGAAGGAGAAGAAGGCGCGCGTCGAAGACGCCATGCACGCGACCAAGGCGGCCGTCGAAGAGGGCATCGTCCCCGGCGGCGGCGTGGCCCTGGTGCGCGCGGGCAAGGCGCTCGACTCGCTGAAGCTCGACACGCACGACCAGCAGGTCGGTGTCGCCATCATCAAGCGCGCCATCGAGGAGCCGATGCGCTGGATCGCGACCAATGCGGGCCAGGAAGGCACGATTGTCGTGCAGCGCGTCAAGGAGAACGACACGGTGGAGTTCGGCTACAACGCCGGCGCCGAGAAGTTCGAGGACCTGATCGCGGCCGGCGTCATCGACCCGGTCAAGGTCGTCCGCACGGCCCTCCAGAACGCGGCCTCGATCGCCGGCCTGCTGCTCACCACCGAAGCGATGGTGTGTGACATTCCGGAAGACAAGAAGGCCGAGCCGATGCCCCAGGGCGGCGGCGGCGGGATGTACTAGGTGGGTAGGGCCCGCTCTCCGAGCGGGCCGTCACCGGGAACCGGGCACCGGGACTCGGGACTTGAATGAGCAAGGGCCCGCTGGAGCAATCCAGCGGGCCCTTCCTGCGTGGTCTCAAGGACGAAGCAAGAAGGCCCTTCCAGCCCTTCGGCCCCCTCGCCCCTCCCACCTACCTCAGTCCTCGTTCCTCAGTCCTCCGTCCTCATCGGCGGAGTCGTGCTTCAGCGGAGACTGAACTCCATCTCGACGACGATGATGGTGGGGACGGCGGCGCCCTGGCGCATGCCGGGGCGGAAGCGCCAGAGGCGCATGGCCTTCATCGCCTCTTCGTCCAGGCCGAACGTGCGGTCGAGGGAGCGGGCGATCTTGATGTCCCCGGGGCGACCGTCAGGCATGACGACGACCTCGAGCCAGACCTTGCCCTGGATCTTCGCGCGCATCGCCTCGGTCGTGTACTGCGGCTTGACCTGCGAGATCAGGGTCGGCTGGGAGACACCCGACCCGGGACGATAGGCCCCCCCGCCGGTGCCGCCGCCGAAGCCGGCGCCGAGGCCACTGCCCTGTCCCGACCCGACGCCCGTGCCCGTGCCGGTCCCCGCGCCGCCACCGCTGCCACTGCCCTGCGAACTGCCACTTGGAATGGCCGTGCGATCGATGACGCCCGCGACCGCCACGTCACCGGAGGCGAGGCTCTGGACGGGAATGTTCATCTGCGGGACCGGCGGCGGCTCCACGTCCTTGGGCGGCTCGACGTCCTTGGGCGGCGTGATCGAGGTCTTGGGGGCGACAGGCACTGTCATGCGGTCGGTGCCTGGCAACTCGACCCGACGCGGTGGCTCTGGGCTCCGGTTGCCGCCGCCACCACCGCCCCCGCCAGGCCCGGGCTCGGCGACGAACACCAGCTGGTAGTTGGGCTCGGGGGGCTTGACCGCCGCGTTGGACTCCCCCGCGGGCACGGCACGAATCCCGAAGAAGAGGAGCAAAGAGAAGGCGATGTGCGCCACGGCCGACGCCACAGCCGCCCCGCTGAAGCGCTGCCGGTCCTGCCCGAACTCGAGATCGATGGTCGGATGCCCGCCCAGGGGGAGGATGACGGACCCGTGCGAGCTCGGCTCCTGAGGGGTGGCGGGTGGCGCTTGAGACATAT
Organism: Luteitalea sp.; assembly: GCF_022842525.1. NCBI lineage: Bacteria > Pseudomonadati > Acidobacteriota > Vicinamibacteria > Vicinamibacterales > Vicinamibacteraceae > Luteitalea > Luteitalea sp. The sequence goes on along the minus strand of NZ_JALHPM010000062.1, from coordinate 2,454 downwards.
CCGGGCGATGGCCTGAGAACGCGTTCATTCTGTCAGCACTCTTGCGATACCCGCAACTCATGCGCATGGCCGGCGACATGCCGGCCGCGCCTCGACAGGACTGATGACGACGAGGCCGAGCGACGGCTCGGCCAGAAGCGGACCCGGCGCGAACCGGGGTTTCAGGGTTAGACGCCGTCAGGCCCCCATCCGGCCGACTCAGCGTGCCAGATAGCCGGCGCGCGCCCGGACGCGATGCGTCGCACGCGTCACGCGCACCTCGATGCGTCGATACTGCCCGGGTGCCGTCGGGCGGAGCGGCTGGTAGCCGAGCAGGTACTGATGGCGGAGGTCGGATGCGATGCGGCGCAGCACGGAGGGCAGGTCGTCCAGATCCTTGACCCGCTGCGCGTGCCCGCCGGTGAGGGCGGCCAGTTGCTCGAGCACGTCGGGCACCTTCCGTTGCACGACGACCGGATAGGCCAGGACATCGCTGGCCCGCACCCGCGTCAGCACGTCGGCACTCGACCGCCGACTGCCCCGCTCGAGCCCGTCCGAGATCAGGACCAGGGCCCGACGCCCCGGCGCCGGTTCGATGGCATCGAAGGCGGTGACGATGGCGTCGTGCAGGGCGGTGGAGCCCCAGGGGTCGAGCGCCTGCAGGGCCGCATCGACGGCCTGGCGGTCCGGGGTCAGGGCGACCGGCACCTCGACCTCGGAGCCGATGGCCACCAGCATCGCGCGATCCTGATCGCCGAGTTCGTGCAGCAACTCGCGCCCGCCGCGCTGCGCGGCGGCCAGCCGGCCGTTGGCCATGCTCCAGCTGCGATCGACGGCCAGGGCGATGGACACGGGCTGGTCGCCGTCCGCGAAGGTGCTGAGGGGCTGCGGCACGCCGTCCTCGAGCACGACGAACTCGTCGCGCCCGAGGTCGGTCACGAAGCGGCCCTGCTTGTCGGTCACCGTCGCATACACCTCGACCAACTCGGTGCGGGAGGCGAACTGCTGGAGCCCTCCCGCCGACGAGAGCACCGAGGCCAGCAGCGCCACCCCGGCGGCCAAACCGGCGACGCGGAGGTCGAATGGTAGAATCACGCGCAGTAGGTGTTCGTAAAGGAGCTCTTCATGATCGCGCTGGGCCTCGGGCCACTCGGTATCCCCGAACTGATCATCATCCTGTTCATCATCGTGCTGATCTTCGGGGCCACGCGGCTGCCCGAAATCGGCCGCGGCATCGGCAAGGGCATCCGCAACTTCAAGGAAGCCACCAAGGAAGGCGCGTCCGGCAAGGACGAGTAAGCCTCACAGCGGAATCAGCACGCGCGCCTCTCCCTCCCGGCGGGTCACGCGCGTGCGGTCGAGCCATTCGAGCAGCGGAATCGCGGTGCGCCGCGTCAATCCGTATCGCTCCTTGAACCACCCCACCTCGATACGCGCAGGCGCCTCCCCGGCGTCAGCCAGCCGCCGAAGTTCATGCACGAGGGCCCGCAGGTGCCCCGAGGCGATCGAGAGATCGCCCAGACGCTCGACGTCTCCGGCGCGGGACAGCCGTGCCAGCACCGCCGCGAGGGCCTTGCGCTCGACTCCTGCCCCTGCTTCCAGTTCCTGGACCGACCGGCCGCCGAGGCCAGCCGCGTCGATCGCCTCGAACACACGGGCGTCGACCGGATCGCGGGCCGGCGCCAGCGCCGCCGCGCGCGCGAGACGATCGTCGCCGCTGATCACGCCCTCGCGGGCCAGTTGCGCGAGCACGACATCGGCCACCTCCGCGCGCCAGCGCCGCCCTCCCGCGGTCCGCAGGGCCGCGCGCGACACGCCGCCCGCCAGAGGGTCGGCCGTGTGGGCGGCGTCGATCCGCTGCAGCAACGCGGTCCGCACCTCCGGCAACACGTCGGTGGCGATGGACATCGGCCCGATGTCGACCAGCCGCCCCTCGCGGACCAGCGCCTCGAGTGCCGCGGCCGCGGCCGCAGGCGTCACCCCGCACCGTGCCGGCAGATCGGCCCTGGCACACCCGAGCGCGCCGGAGTCCCGCACGCGCGCGAACACCAGCGCTGCCGCATCGTCGGTCTCGGCCGGGCGGATCTGAGAGGGACGCGCGGGCGGCCACGGGTCGGCGACGAGGGCGCCGGCAATCGTCGCCAGGGGCGAGTAGGCGCGCAGCACGAGTCGATCGCCCCGACGCGCGGGCAGCGGCGACTCGAGCCGGAGCAGCGCCGAGGCGGAACTCCCGGACGGGATCGTGCGCGGCGCCTCACCGGGCGCACGGCCGGGGATGAGCAGTCGTCCGAGCACGACCGACGTCCCGAGGTGGACGTGCACCCGCGTGCCGTGCTTCTGCGGCGGGGCGCCCGGCAGCACGTCGACGGTCACGGCCAGGCGGCGCGTCGACAAGGTGCCGCCCTCCCCCAGCAGCACGTCGCCGCGCGCCACCTCGTCGAGCGACACGCCGGCGAGATTGACCGCGGTGCGCTG
>NZ_JALHPM010000061.1:0-33224 GCF_022842525.1 Luteitalea sp. | reverse complement strand
GACGGAGCGCCCGCTGCCTTCGGCGCCGCGGGGGCACGCCGGCCCGGGACGCCTGTGCGCGTGACGGTCACGGTCGGCGGGACCTCCTTGAGCAGCTGGTCGTCGAGCGGCACGCCGTCGCGATAGGCGTCGGGCTCGAGCGTGAGCACCGAGACGCGCCAGCCGAGCGCATCCAGGTTGCGCGCAAAGCGCAGCAGCCGATGGGTGCCAGCCCGACGGTTGGGCGGAAAGTGCGCGGTCACGAGCAGCACGCGGCGGCCCTGGCCCGGGCGCTCCTCCGCGGAGCTCAGGTCCTGCGCGGCAGCAGTCACCATGGGCGGTCGATATCCGAATCGCCCTGCGTCAGCAGCCACTGCTGTCCGTCGAGCACGATGGCGGCCTCCGCCTCGGAGAGGCCGCGGGGGTAGACGAGCAGGACGCGACCGGGCTCCCGCCGAGAGAACCCGCTGCGCGTGAGCGCCTCGGTGAGCCGGCCGCCGACATGCAGACAGAGCACGGCATCCGCCCCTTCCTCCCGCATGCGCGCACACCCGGCCTGCACCATGGCCTCGAGATCGGCGGGCCGGTCCAGCGGTGCCACCAGGTCCACCAGGAACGCGCGCCGATAGCGATACGCCTCGTCCGCCTCGCGCAGCATCCAGACCGTCGTGCCGATCAGCCGGTCGTCCTGTCGCACGTCGAAGCGGAAGAACTGCTGCCCCGGCTGCTCGACGTACTTCCAGGTCAGGTAGGACGCATCGCGCACGACCCCGCAGCCAAGCGTCGGCGCCATCGACGCCCATAACGCGTCGTGTTCTGCGCCGTAGGTCGCCACGTCGTGCAGCGACACGGCACGGGCCGACTGCCCCAGCCGCTTGATCGACGACAGCGCACGCATGCCCAGGCCGGCCCCGAGCGCCGCCCCTGGCGGCAACTTGCCCTTCAGCACCTTCTCGGGCCGCAGCAGCAACTGCGCGGTCTGCAGCGGCGCCACCTGCTGCCATCCCATCTTCAGCAGGATGGCTCGCATCGTCTCCGTCTGCCCGAGCGACAGGGCGAATGGCAGCGCATCGTGAGCCGCATCCATCAGCTGCGGGCCGATGGCGCGGGCCCGGAAGGCCTCGAGCACGTTGGTCTCGACCAGCCACGCCGTGTCGCGCGTCGCCGCCCCCACCTGCAGGCGGACGGGCAAGGCCCCGTTGTGCCCGACGACGCGCTCGCCGTCGCGATAGAGCCACACCTTCGGCTCGAGGCCCAGCCGGCGCGCCGACGCGTCGAACATCCATCGCCAGCGCGGACGCACCCAGTCGGCGCGGCGCCGCGCCCCGAAGGCCTCGGCATGGAAGGCGAACAGGGCCTCGTCCATGTCGGGCGTGTACACCGTCAGCGGTGAGGGCATCGCCGCCACGGCGTTCGCGGTCGTCGCGACCGTCGAGGCCGAGGTTCCGTCCGCAGGCACGGCCTCACCGTCGGCCGACGCCTGGCGCGCCGCGACGTCCCGCGCCAGTTTCTCGCCCAACAGACCGACCGTCGGCGTGTCGAAGACGAAGCCGCGGCAATCCACGCCGAAGCGCTGCTGCAGGCGCGTGGCCAGTTCCACCGAGCTGAGCGAGTCGAGGCCCATCTCGAAGAAGCCGCGATCGAGCGGCACGTCGGCAGCCGTCTTGAACCCGAGCACCTGCGCGACCTCGCCACGCACCTGGTCGGCCACGTCGGCCGGCGACAGCCGCGCGCCCGTGGCGACTGGGGCCGGTCGATCTCCAGCCGCGGTCATCGCTGCGATGAACGGACGGGTGCGCCGCGCCTGATACGCGGCACCAAAGCGCGTCCAGTCCAGATCGGCCACCACGGCCTGTGCCTCTCGCCCACCGAGGAGGACTTCGAGCAGGGGCCACGCATCGGCGGGGTCGATCAGGTGATTGCCGATGGCGGCGAAGTGGTCGCCCGTGCCGCCCTCGGCAGCCATGCCGACTCCCGCCCACGGCCCCCAGTTCACCGTCAGCGCCACGAGGCCCTGCCGGCGGCGCTCGATCGCCAAGGCGTCGAGGAACGCATTGGCCGCGGCGTAGGGCGCACGACCGGTCGCGCCAAGCACCGACGCGAGCGACGAGAACATGACGAACAAGTCTAGCGTCAGCGCCCGCGTGCGATCGTGCAGCAGCCAGGCTCCCGCCATCTTCGCGTCGAGCGCCTGCGCCAGATCCTCCGGGGAGGCCTGCTCGAGCGCGACCTGCAGGTCGACGCCAGCGGCATGAACGATGCCCTTGAGCGGGAAGGCCCCGCCACCGATTCTGGCCAGCAGGCCATCGACCTGCGCCGCATCGGCGACGTTGGCGGCAGCGAGCGTGACCGAGACGCCGCGGGCGCGCAACGCCTCCACAGCCGCCGTGTCGCGCACCTGCCGTCCGACCAGCATGAGGTGTCGCGCCCCGCGGTCAGCCAGCCACTCGGCCACCTGCAGGCCAAGCGCACCCATGCCGCCCGTGACGAGGTACGTGGCGTCTCGGTGACACGCGAACCGTCCACGGGACGGTGGGCCCCGACGCACGAGCCGGGCCGCCCGCAGGCCACCCTGTCGCACCGCGACCTGGTCCTCCACACTCCCCGCCAGCAACCACTCGACGACGATCGACTGCTCGACGTCGGTCATGGTGGCCGACAGGTCGATGAGGCCTCCCCACTGCCCGGGCACCTCCAGCGCCACCGTCCGGCCCAGCCCCCACTCGGTCGCCTGCGGCAACGAGAGCGGCGCGTCGTCTGCGCCACCCGACACGGCACCGCGGGTCATCACGTACAGGCGCACGGCGCCGCCGACGGTGGCCACGGCCTGTGCCGCGGCCAGCGCGCTGTCGAGGGCGTCACGCCGCCAGGCCTCGAGGGTCGCCACGCTGACCCTGGCCGGCGCAGGGGCATCGAGCCCGCGCAAGTGGACGACACCCCGCACGACCTGCCCTCGCAGCACCGCCTCCAGACCCGCCCGGTCGATGCGGTGATCGGGTGGAATGACGATGCAGGCCTGGCCGCGGTCGCGGAGCGCGGCGACGAGCGCCTCGCTCTCGGCGTCGGTCGCCGCCAGCACGACCCACGTCCCCGACGCCTCTGTCGCCGTCGGCACGGCGATGTCGCGCCACTCGACCCCGTAGATGGCCACATCCGCGAGGCGCTGGCTGACTGGCGCGGCGGCCGGGCCGTCCGCCGCGGGGGCCACCCAATGCGCCCGGGTGTCGAAGGCGTAGTGCGGCAGCGACGCCACGCGTCCCCTGGCCGGCGCGGCGATGCCGTCCCAGTCGGGCTGCAGACCGCCCACCCACAGTTGCGCCGTGCTCGTCAGCAGCGTCGCGCGCTCGTCGCCGTCACGCGTGATCGAGGGCAGCCACAGCGCGGCGGACGCATCGGCGCAGAGGCACTGGCGCCCGAGACCGGTCAGCACCGGCTGCGGCCCGATCTCCAGGTACGCCGAGATCCCGGCCCCGTGCAGCGTCGTCATCGCCTGCAGGAAGCGTACGGGCTCCAGCACCTGCCGCGTCCAGTACGCCGGCGTCGTCATGACGTCGGGGGCGAAGTCACCCTCGACGCAACTGACGATGGGGATCTGCGGGACCCGGAACTCGACGCTGCGGACGACGGCCTCGAAGGCCTCGATCATCGGTCGCATCAGCGGCGAGTGGAAGGCATGTGACACGGTGAGCGATCGCGTGCGCACACCTGCGGCCGTCAGCGCGACGACGATCTCGTCGACGGCCTCGCGCGCCCCCGAAAGGACGGTCTGCTGCGGGCTGTTGACGCCGGCAATGGCGACACGATCCTCGACGCCCGCCATCGCCGCACGCACCCGCGCCTCGGGGGCCGACACCGACACCATCACGCCACCCGCCGGGAGTGCCTGCATCAGGCGACCACGCGCCTCGATGAGGCGCGCCGCATCGCCCAGCGTGATGCCGCCGGCGATGCACATCGCGGCGAATTCGCCCACGCTGTGCCCGACCACCGCGGCGGGCTGCACGCCCCACGACTGCCACAGGCGAGCGAGCGCGTACTCGATCGCGAACAGCGCCGGCTGCGTGAAGCGGGTCCGATCGATGCGGCCGGCGTCAGTCTCGTCCACCTCGTGCAGCACGTCGACGAGCGAGACCCCGAGCAGGGGGTCGAGGTGCACCGCGCACGCATCGATGGCATCGCGGAACACGGGCTGCGAGGCGTAGAGCTGTCGCCCCATCCCGACGTACTGCGCGCCCTGCCCCGTGAAGAGGAAGGCGACCCGAGGCGCCGCGGCGTGAGCCGCCCCACGCACCGTGGCGGCGTCCGCCTCCCCTTGCGCGAGACGCTGCAGGGACTGCCGCAGGCCGTCGACGTCGTGCGCGACGATGGCGGCGCGCTGCTCGAACGTGCGCCGGGTGGTCGCCAGGGTGTGGGCGATGTCCGCGAGCGCAGGGCCGGACTCGGCCGCGATCCACTCCGCCAGATTGGCCGCCTGAGCCTGGAGCGACGCATCGGTGCGTGCCGAGAGCGGCACCAGGAGGGCGCCGGGTGCCGCCGCATCCGAGGCGGTGGCCGTGGTCGCGACCGCAGGTGCCGCCGCGGGCGCTTCCTCGAGAATCACATGCACGTTGGCGCCACCGACACCGAACGAACTCAGCGCCGCGCGGCGCGGCCCGCTACCGGTCGTCGTCCACGGCGCCAGCTCTCGCTGAACCGTGAAGGGCAACTGGCCAAAGGGTATCTGCGGATTCGATTCGACCGACGTCACCGACGGCAGCAACGTGCGGTGGTGCAGTTGCAGCAGCACCTTGATGAGGCTCAGCACCGCGGCGCCGGCTTCGAGGTGGCCGATGTTGGGCTTGATCGAGCCGATGCTGGCGCGCACCGGTCCGCGGCCCTCTTCCACCCCGTAGCCGAGCGTCAGACCGCGGACCTCGATCGGGTCCCCCAGCAACGTGGCGGTGCCATGCGTCTCGACGTACGAGATGGTGCGCGGGTCGACGCCCGAGGCGTCCACGGCCTTGCGGATGGCCACGGCCTGCGCCTGCGGGTTGGGCGCGGTGAATCCGACCGTGCCACTGCCGGTACTGACACCGGTGCCCTTGATCACGCCGTAGATCCGGTCGCCCCTCGCGATGGCATCGGCCAACGGACGCAGGACGACCACGCCAATGCCCTCGCCGAGGACGGTGCCGTCCGCGTCCTTGCCGAAGGCCAGACAGCGGCCCGTGGACGACAGGATGCCGAGTCGTCCGAGCTGCGCGAAGCGGTCCGGGTCCAGGATGACGTTCACGCCTCCGACCACCGCCATACGGCAGTCGCCATCACGCAGCGCGCGACACGCGAGATGCAGCGCCGTCCCGGACGACGAGCAGGCCGTGTCGACGACGAGACTCGGCCCACGCAACCCGAACACGTTCGAGAGCCGGTTGGCGAGACTGAAGCTCTCCCAGCTCTTGTACGGCGACGCTGCGGCGCGCGTCAGCCGATTGGCGTGGTGCGCGTAGTCGTCGTACATCACGCCGGCGAAGACACCGGTCTCCGGCTCGACACCGCCGACCACTGCGTTGGCGTCCTCGAGCGCCCCCCACGCCACCTGCAGGAACAGGCGCAGCTGGGGGTCCATCAGGTCGGCTTCGCGCGGCGAGATGCCGAAGAACCCGGCGTCGAACTGATCGAGGTCGTCGAGCAGCCCGGCCCAGTGCGGACGCGCATCCTCGAGCGGCGCCGAGAAGAAGCGCCGACGCGTCGGCACCGGACGCGTGGCGACCTCACCGGCCGACAGCAGCGCCCACAACTCCTCGGGCGATCGCGCGCCGGCGCAGCGCAGATCCATCCCGACGACGGCGATGTCGTGGGAGCGGTCGGTCGCGGCGCGCGCGGCGGACGAGGCGGACGCCTCGCCGAGGCGGCCCTCCCCCCTCGGGGCAGCCGCCCGGCGCTCGGCCAGTTCCGCGATGTGGTCGACGATCTCGCTCACCGCGCGGTGCTCGAACAGCAGCGTGTTCGGCAGCCAGGGGTACACCTGCATCAGCTGGACGGTGATCTCCACGATGCGGAAGGACGTACACCCCAGCGCCTCGAGTCCATCGACCCGCGCCACATCGTCGGCCGGCCGGTCGAGACTGGTCGCGAACGCCTCGAGCACCGTCCTGGTGACGTCCTCGCGCGAGACGGACGTCTCGACGTGTGCGGCAGCCGCGAGCCCATGTCCGTCGATGGCGCGCGCGAGTCCCTCCTGCGTCGCGAGGGTGCCAGCGACGCGGGCGATCTGCGCCTCGCGCGCGCGCTGCCGGTCGCCGATGGCCTCGTCGGCCACGGCCGTCGCCGCGACCACGGGCGCGTCGTCGGCGACGAGCTCCGGCTCGGCGTCCTCGGGCTGGTACTCGAGCACGGCCAGCGTGGACGCGGGCATCGTGAAGTCGAGCACGCCGTCACCCCCGCGCAGGTCGTCCGGTGCCAGGGTCTCGAGAAACTGACGGGCGGGGGCGTTGCGCCTGGTGGGCTCGAGTCGGAGGCGCACCACCGGGAGCCCACTGGCCTCGGCGAGTCGGCCGAACTCCGCCATCATGCGGTGCTCGGCGCCGCGCCCGAGCACACGACAGCTCATGAGGAAGGTATCGGCGAGCAACTCGCCGTCGGTGCGCTCCGCGATGAGCAGGCCGACCAGGCCGTAGTCCCCGAACCGATCCCGGACACGCACGGTCCTGATGTCGTGGCGGCCCGTTTCGAGCAGCGCCCGCACCTCGCTCTCGTCACGGCGGATGGTCGTGAAGTTGAACTGGTTGGTGCGCATCGTGAGCTGCGACGCCCGCGCCAGATCGGCCTCGGTCAGCGGCTCCACGGCCACGACGAGATCGAGGCTCGCGAGGAAGTCGCGGAAGCTGCCGACGCCCTGCCGCAGACTCTGGCGTCCGAACTCCTCGCGGTACATCTGCGTGCGCTTGCGATCCTCGGCCGTCGCGCCCTGCAGGTCGAGTTCCCAGAGATGCGCCAGCAACCGCAGCGCCTGGCCCGGGTCGTGTGGCCACTGCAGCGTCAGCACCTCCGGACACCCGGCGCGCACTTCCCCGCACTCCACGGGGTTGTCGTCGAGGAAGACGAAGGCATCGAGTCCGAGGTTGAGCGTGGCGGCGAGGTCGCGGAGGTTGTCCGACTTCCGCCGCCAGTTGATCATCGCGGCCACGACGTGCTCGCGCGTCAGGCGCATGTCCGGCCGCGTCTCGAAGACACGCCAGACGTCGTCTTCGACGTTCTTCGAACAGAGGCAGATGACGACGCCGTTGCGACTCAACTCGGCGAGCGTGTCCTGCAGTCGGAGATGCTCCTCGCCGAACTCGAGGCCTTCGGGGCCCACCTCGCCGACCACGCCTCGCCACAGCGTGTTGTCGCAATCGACCACCACGACCTTGCGCGGCGCCGCGACCCGCTGCCAGGCGTGCCGCATCACCACCGTGCCGAGCACGTGGAAGTAGGCGTCGGTGTACGGGATGTGACCGATCTTGTCGCGCAGCGGATCGTCGGTCGCGGCGGGATCCACGGCATACGCGTCGTGGAGGTCGACCGCCCGCGTAACCTGGAGCCCGGGCACACCGGCGAGCGCCGACCGCAGCGCCTCCTCGGTCGCGTCGAGCAGACCCGCCACGTCGGGCTCGACGCCGCTGGCCGACGGACACAGCACCAGCAGGGTCGCGGCGCGCGCCCTCGCCCGATGGCCACGCATGGCGTCCACCAGGTCGCGACTCGTCGCCTCGAGGTGCTCACGGAGGAACGTGACGTCCGCGTGACGGTCGCGCGGCAGCTCGCGTAACCAGTCCTGCACGCGAAGGAGGACGACGTTGAGACCGCTGCCGTTGGTCGAGAGGCGGCTGCCAGGGTCGAACAGCGACTGGAGGATCTGGCCGTAGGGCGCGAACGCCAGCTCGGGGGCGACGCCGAGCTCACGCCCCCAGAACGCCACACTCTTCTCGATCGGGTCGGCGGTGAAACTGGCGACGATGGCCAGCGGCAGTGGACGCAGGTCGGCGGCAGGTGTGACCCGCGACAGGGCCGGGAACTCGTCGAGCATGCGCGTCTGCCCGGGCACCGTCGTCCCCACGGCCTGGGCGAATGCGACGGCCACCCGGTCGGAGGCGATGGTGCCCACCGCGCCGGTCGGCGTGTCGTTCCACGCCGTCTGCAGCGGGGGCGGACGCAGGATCAGGCCCTGAAGCGACGACGTCTCCCGGACGGCGGTCGTGACGAGCGCTTCGCCAGCCTGCTTGAGCGCCACGTAGTGCCCGAAGCGCGGCGGGTGCTCCACGACGTACGACGAGGAGACGTAGGCGACGCGCCCGCCGCGGGCCTGCAGCGCCGGCAGGGCGGCGGCCAGCGGCGCCTCGACGAGCGCGAAGTTCTGGTGCAGATACGCCTGGAACGCGGTGCCCGCCCCCGGGCCGATGGCCAGCGGCGTCGGCGGTGCGCAGGCGTTGAGCACGAGCACGTCCAGTCCACCGTGCCCCTCGACGATCGACGCGACGGTCCGTGTGCACCACTCCGCGTCCGCGGCATCGCCGCGCACGAGGTCGAGCCGCCCGCCGAGTGCGGCGATGCGGGCCGCGAGCGTCGTGGCTCCTGACTCGTCGTGCTGGTAGCTGACGAAGACGTGCGCGCCGGCCAGCGCCAGCCCGGCGGCCAGATCGGCGCCGAGACCGCGGCTGCCGCCGACCACCAGCGCCACCGTACCGGCGGCCAGCGGCAGCGCCTGCACGTGCGCCTGCAGGCTGCCGAGGTCGGTGACCACCGGGCTGAAGCGGACGTAGCTGCGCAGCGCGCAGGTGGCGAGCAGTCGGCCATCCGCCGAGGCGATGTCGACCTGCGTGTCGAGGAGGCGAAAGGCCTGGTCGACGCGCTCGACCCGCACCCGATAGAGCAGCTCGGGCTCGGCCGCGGTCTGCTCGCCGAACTGGATCGACGCGCGGGTGAACAGCGACCGCAATCCGGGCACATCCATCCCGACGAGGTAGCTCGCCAGGGCATAGACCTGCGCGTGCAGCGGCGCCACCGAGGCGTCCGCCAGACCGGGGCCGACGGGGCCCTCGGTGCGGTAGCGCCCGACGATCTCGTCGAGACGCGCAATCTCGTCGAGCGCACGGTCGGCCGGGGTCGCACGGACCGTCGCGTCGGCCGGCACGAGCGTCGCCCATGACGCCGGCGTGTCGAGGCGAGGATCCGAGGTCCGCGGCAGGGCTCGCGCTTCGAGCACGACCGCCCCCGCCGGGTCGGCCACGCGCACCACCGTGGCGTCGCCCGCGCGCACCGCGGACGTGACGAAGGTGACGTCCGGCGTGACGGCCCCGCGGAACTCGATCTCGACCGTCCGGGCCGCGGTCGCGTCGACGCGCGCCTCGGCCAGGGCGTGGACCACCGAGCACATGCCGTGCACGATGGCGGTGCCGAAGAAGGTCCCGCGGGCGAAGGCGGGATCGACGTGCAGCGGATTGTGGTCGCGTGACCAGGCGGCATAGGCCCTGATCTCGCCTGAACTGAAGTGCATGCGTGCGCGTGTCCGGGTGGGGGATCCCGCCCTGGAGACCCTCAGAACATCGGCGTGGCCGATGGGTTCTGCAATGGGGCCAGGGGCTTCCGGGTTCCATTCTACGGTGTTCGCATGACGCGCGATACCATACCCGCGTGCCACACATCGGGCCCCGCATGGCCATCGCCACGGCGGCCCTGGCGGGCGGTCTCGTCGCGTTCGCCATGGGTCCTCCCCGCGTGTCGCAGGGACGCCCGCAGGTCTGGCACGTCCGCCCAGGGAGCTCGGGCACCGGCTCGGCAGCTGCGCCTTACGGGTCGATCCGCGACGCCCTCGCGGTGGCGCAGGCCGGCGACGAGGTGCGGCTCGCGAGCGGACGCTACACCGAACCCCTCCGCACCGTGCGCGGTGGCACCGCGCAACACCCGCTGGTCGTCCGCGCCGCCGATCCGAAGGCCCGCCCCGTGGTCGAGGTACCCGGCCGCGTCGCCACGGTGGCGCACCCATACGTGGTGCTGGACGGACTCGTCCTCGACGGCGCCTACGGCGACGACGACGCGGTCCGTGTGAGCAGCGCGGCCACGGGCCTCGTGCTCCGGAACCTGGAGATACGACGCTCGACCCGTGACTGCGTGGACATGGCCGCCCCGGCGGACGTGCTGGTCGAGCACACACGCATCCACCACTGCCTGAACGCCGCCCGGGGCCGGACCGACGCGCACGGTCTGGTGGCCGGCGCCGTCGAACGCCTCACCGTCCGCGACACGGAGATTCACACCTTCTCGGGGGACGGCGTCCAGATCGACCCCGGTCGCACGGCCCCGGGCTGGACCGATGTCCGCCTCGAACGCCTCAGCATCTGGCTCGCGCCCCTGCCCGAGGCGGTCAACGGCTTCGCGAAGGGCGTGGTCCCTGGCGAGAATGCCGTCGACACGAAGACCCTTCGCGACGGGCGCCGCGCCCGACTCGACCTGCGCGACATCGACGCCTGGGGGTTCGAGGGCGGCCTGATCACCAACATGGCGGCCTTCAACCTGAAAGAGCGGGTGGATGCCACGATCGATGGCGTCACCGTGCACCACAGCGACATCGCGTTCCGCCTGCGCGGGCCCGGCGACGCCGGCGCGCGAGTGACCGTGCGCAATGCCGTGGTGCACCACGTGCGCACCGCGTTCAGATACGAAGACGATCTGGCACGCCTGCAACTCGCGCACGTGACGTTCGGTCGGGAGGTGCGGACGCCGCTCCGCGCGGTGAACGCCGCGGCGGGGCCCGAGTTGCGCAATCTGCTCGTCCTGGCGCCGAAGGCCGGGCCTGAGTGGCAGGGCCACGCCACGGCGGTCGACGCGTCAGCGTTCGTGAACGCCTCGAGCGACGACTATCGGCTCGGCACGACGAGGACGGCCCTGGTCGGCCCGCCGCAGCCCGCAGTGACCGTCGATCGTGCCGGGCGGCGACGACCGACGACCGGACCGCACGCGCTCGGCGCCTACGAACCGTAAGCGAGGGGTGTCAGGACGCCGGCGCGCGCAGCGCGGCGATGGCCGCGACGACGCGCTGCACCGCCGGGGCGTCGGCTGCGGGTTGATCGCCGCGGCCGGCCTCGTCTTCGGCGAACACCAGCGTCAGCGGTCGCTGGCCGAGCAGCAGGAGCTCGGGGGCCACCCGCAACTGGAACAGGTAGGGGTTGGACACGGTCCGCCCCTTGTACAGCAGGGCGTACGCAGCCGTGCCGCCCTTCTCGCCGTGCAACACGTGCACAGCGAGCGGTCCACCGGCGGCTGGCACCTCATGCACTTCGGCCGTGCCGTAGTTGGCCTCGCTGATGGCGAGTTCCGGATGATGGTAGAGCCGCTTCATGTCGTACGACCGCACGGCGAGCACCTTCACGCCGGGGCCGAGGCCGCTGGCATAGACGCGCTCGATCCAATCGTCACTCGCGAACTCGCGGCGGATGGTCGTGGCCTTGCGCGTCGTCGGCTGCGACGTCTGCCCTGCGAGCACGCTGGGCAACGCCTCGCTGAGGGGCGGACCTTCGACCACCGTGCGCCCGACATAGACGTTGACGACCGTGGGCACCAGCGCGAGGGCCAGCACGACGAGGGTCGGCGTGGCGTAGCGGGCAGACAGGATGCTCATGGCGCGACGGCGGGTGCCGGCTCCGGGTTCGTCGGCGCCTTCGGGGCCGGGGGCGGGCTGCCGAGCCAGAAGATGATCGGCAACGCGAGCAGGAACGTGAGGATGCCCGAGCCCTCGTGCATCCATGTGTCGAGGATGCCGTTGCCATACCACTTCACGAGCAGGACGAGCAGCGAGACCCGCAGGATGTTGGCCCCGATGGCGATCGGGGCCGCGAGCAGCAGGACGGCCGCCCTGCGCCAGGGCACCGGGCAGAAGTACGCCGTGAGGCACGCGACTGTGACCGAGGCGTACAGCGTGGAGAAGCCGCTGCAGGCGTCGGCGACGTAGAGCCGGGCGCCGACGGTCTCGAGCGTCAGCCCGTCACGCAACATCGGGATGCCCGTGAGCGGCACGAGGAGTTCGACCCCGCTGGCGGTGAGATGCCGCAGCGCGAGATGGATCCGCTCGGTGACCCCGAGCGGCACGGGCAGCATGAAGACGAGGAACAGCAGCGGGAACAGAATCGCGCGGGTCCGCGACGGGCCGAGCACGAGCAGGGACAAGCCGGGGGCCGCGACGACGATGGACGCCGCCGACAGCAATTGGGTGTGCATCGCGCCGTCGAAGACGTGCATGAGGAGCGCGGGCACGAGCCAGGCGAACCCCCAGGCACTGCCCTCCTCTGCCGGTCCCGTGAACCGGGTGAGTTCGTCCCGCACGAAGTAGGCGACCACGAAGGGGATGAGCATCCCGTGCGCGTTGTGCCACACGCTCAGGGTCCAGCGGTCCCAGAGCCACGACACCGTCGGTGCGTACAGCAGGACCACCGCGATCCCGATCAGCCACAGCCGCGCGTCCGTGCGGAACGAGCGGCGGGGAGCCGGCAGGGTCGCGGCGACGCCCATGTCAGGCTCCCTGCCCGGGCAGCGCGCTCAAGGCCTTTCGGGCCGCGTCGCTTGCCGAGAACGGACGGGCGACGGCCTTCTCCAGCGCGGCGCGCGCCTTCGGGATGTCGCCCTTGCCGACGTAGGCCTCACCCAGGTGGTACTGGTACTCGGGGTTCTCCGGGTCCTTCGCCACGGCGTCGACGAGTTCCCGGATGGCCAGGTCGTACTGCTGCTTCTTGACGTAGATCCAGCCCAGGGTGTCGGCCACGGCCGGTTCGTTCGGCAGGTTGCGACGCGCCGTCTGCGCCAACTGCAGCGCGATGTCGATGTTGCCGCCACGCTCGGCATAGAGCCACGCGAGGTTGTTGGCCGCCACCGGCGCCTGCCGGTCGATCTCGATGACGCGCTCGTAGCGCGCCTGCGCCTCGTCCAGCCGGTTCATGCTCTGCAACAGCATCGCGATCACGGTATGGGGGCCGACCGCATTGGGCTGCTGCTTGCTCAGGATCTCGTACTCCTTGAGGGCCTGGTCGGCCTTGTTCTGCATCACGTACAACTGCCCGAGCAGGCCGTACGCCTCGAGACTCGTGCTGTTGACGTTCACGACGCGGCGCAGGGCTTGCTCCGCCTTGTCGAAGGCGCGCTGCGACATGTAGATACGCGCCGCCGTGAGCAGGTAGCTCGTGTCGTCGGGGGACTTGGCCAGCACGCGCTCGACGCGCGCAATTGCCGCTTCGGGCTTGCGCTCCGAGAGGTCGAGCATGGAAAGTCCCGCGATCGCTTCGGGGTTGGTCGGCCGGAGTGCCAGGGCGCGGTCGTAGGCCTCCCGTGCGCCCTTCGCGTCGCGCTGCATCAGGCGCAACGCACCGAGCTGGCTCCACACGATGGAGGCCTCCGGATACTGCTTCTGCAGGGGCTCCAGCGTCGTCGCAGCGCCCGACAGGTTGCCGCCGGCCATCTGCGCCCGCGCCACCATCGATCGAGCAGCCGGGTCGTCGGGGGCGTTGCGCAGGCCGTCCTCGGCGGCGGCGAGCGCCGCCGGGATCTGGCGTTGGCGGAGCAGCGCGTTGGCCAGTTGCATGTGGATGGCCGCGGCCCGGGGGTTCAGTCTGACTGCCTCCCGGAGGCTCTTGATACCTTCATCGAGCAGACTCAGGTCCAGTTCGGCCAACCCTCGCTCGTAGTGCGCGGCCACCGACTCGGGCGCGGCGGCCGTGGCGGCGGTCGCCGCAGCGAGGGCCTCTCGGGGTTTGTCGTCGGTCCGCAACATGCGGGTCTTAACGAGGAGCGCCTCGACGTCCTTGGCGTTGGCCGTCAGGACCTCCTCCACGAGCCGGTAGGCCTCGGTGGGGTTCTTGTCGTCGTAGGCGAGGCTCGCGAGTCGGAGCCGCGCGCCGGCAAAGCCTGCCTTCTCCCCGGCCGCCTTCGTCAGCAGCGCCTTGGCGTCATCCTTGCGCCCCAGCCGGACGTAGAAATCGCTGAGGCCGAGGCGGGCCATCGTATCGGCCGGGTCGGCGGCGAGCGCCTTGAGATAGGGTTCGGCGGCGGCGGGCGTGCCGGCCGCGACGTGGAACGTGGCCAGTGCCCGGTTGACCAGCTTGTTGGCCGGTTCGACCTTGACCGCCGCTTCGAGTTCGGCGAGCGCTTCCGGCCGGCGATTGGCGGCCCACAGGAAGTTGGCGAGGCCGAGGCGCGCCGGCACCGCGTTGGGCTGCACCTCGACCGCCTTGCGGAAGGTCTTTTCGGCGTCGGCTGACTGCCCCTTGGCCAGCTGCACCGCGCCAAGCGCCGTGTACCCGCGGCTGTCGCCCGGCGCGAGCGCCACCGCCTCCTCCATCTCCTTCAGGGCGCCGTCGATGTCCTTGAGCCCGGCGGTCGCGTTGCCGAGCAGGATCTGGGCGTCGAGGCTCTTTGGGTCGGCCAGGAGGGCCTTCTCGGCCCGCGCCTTCGCGTCGGTGAACTTTCCGGCGACCAGGTAGATGCTCCCCGCCTTGAGCTGGGCCTCGACGCTGCCCGGCAGCAGGTCGGCCGCGCGGATGTACTCCTGGAAGGCCCGCCGCTGGTCGCCGGTCTCGACGTAGGCCTCGGCCAGCTTCAGGCGCGCCTCGCCGAACTTGGCGTCGGCCTTGAGCGCGTTCCGATACTGAATGATGGCGTCGGCGTACTTCTTCTCCGCCATCAACGCATTGCCGCTCTCGAAGTACTCCTGCCGGGCCACGGCGGGATCCTTCGAGCACCCTGCGCTCGCTGCCAGCAGCAGCATCACGCACCCCAGCGCTGCGCCCTTCATCGACGGCTTGACCACCAGCTGCTCCTTGCGACGGAATCCGTACTCATTACTATAGCGTTCCAACGAGCGGCGCCGATGGGGCGAACCAATGGCGCGGATTGACGCCATCTCGCCAGCTGTTGGCCGCCATGGCCGCCACCTCGTACACGGTATATCGGCGATCGTAGTCGCGACTCCACCACACCCGCGCCAGGCCACCCTCGACCTCGCACGCACGCACCCCCACCGGGTGAGGCCAGGCCAGCGCGGACAGCCACCCCTGCACGCGGCGCGTGTGATACGGCGAGGTCACGACCACCACCCGGACCAGCCCGTGCCGGCGCGACCACCCGAGCGCGACCTGCAGTTCGTCGCGCGTGTTCCGGACGCGCGGCGTCATCACCGCCACCCGCGTCCGCACCACTCCCAGGCGCTCCAGCTGGCTCACCCGCTGTGCGCAGTCCTGACAGTTGTACGGGGTCGCCACGACGGGTTCGGTCAGCAGCAGCCGGGCCCCTGGCCATCGCGCGGCGAGGCGGGCGGCGTACGGCAGGCGCTCGGCTTCATGACTCCCGAGCACGAGGATGGCCTCGGGCTGATCCAGCGGCCATTCCCTCACGAGCCACGGACCGAGCGGCAGGCTCAGCACGGCCAGGGCGATCGTGCACGCCAGCAGAATCCGGACGACCCGCTTCACCGTGGAACCGGACCCGCCGCGCCCGTGCCGAACGCCTCGACCAGCGGGGCGGCCTCGGGGCGGGCGGCGATGTCCGGGGCGATCTTCTGCGCGGCCTCCCAGGCCTGGCGGGCCTCGACCCGCTCGTTGCTCTTCAACAGCACGAGCGCGAGGTGGATCTGCGCCTCGACCAACCCCGGGGCCCGACGCACGGCCTCGCGCAGGACCCGCGCCGCCTCGGCCACGTCACCGGCCTGGTACAGGACCCAGCCATAGGTGTCGGCCACGGTCGGTTCCCCACGCGTCTGGTCGTAGACGCGTCGCGCCAGCGTCAACGCCTCGGCGCGCCCGGCAGGATCGGTCGCCAGCGCGTAGGCGAGGTTGTTGGACGCCACCAGATCGGCAGGCTGCAGCGCCAGCACGGCGCGGTAGGACGCGATCGCCTCGTCGCGTTCGGTGACCGGGTCGATCGATAGGGCCATCAATTGCCGGACGGGCAGATCACCCGGATGGTCGGCCAGCCACGCGCGCATGAGGGCCACGCCGGCCTGGCGATCGCCCTGCGCCATCCGCGCCTGCGCCGACGCCAAGACCTCGAGCGACTCGACCGTCGTGCCCGGAGCGGCCTGACGCCGCGCCTGCACCAGCAATCGGTCGAAGAAGGGCCGCGTCAGGCCCGACGCCTCGTGGCGGGCGAACGTCGTGGGCGCCGCCTCGCGCCCGAAGGGCCGGCACAGCGGGTCTCCCAGGATCACCGTCCGCCACCCGACATACTTCGTGGCACGCAGGTAGGCCTCACCGAGCGACAGGCCGGACAGGTAGGCCGGCAACAGCACGTGGGGGCGAACGACGCCGTCCACGTAGGGGTCGGCCACCGCGCCGCCCCAGCCCGTGATGCCGGCGCGGACCAGGTCGCCGGCGAGCCAGTCGGCCGTCCCTTCGAAGCGCCGCTCCTGCTGCGTCCACGCGCCCGGCTGCCAGGCCGACGGCGGCTCCTTGAAGGTGCGGACGTCGCTGCTCGACAGGCTGGCCCCCACCGCCCCCGGCGCCAACGGGACCGACGGCGTGCGGAGGCGCTGCGCGGGGTCCGCCGCCCCCCAGGCGACATAGCCGATCGCCGGCGCGCCGCCCGTGACCAGGCCCGCCGTCTGATCGACGTCGACGATGGTCTGCGCGCCGCCGGCGGCGCGCAGACGTGAGGCAGCCAGCGGGAACCAGCGGTGCTCGGGGGAGTCCCCCGCCGTGCGGCCGTCCAGCACGACACGCGGCGCGTCCGGCGCCGGCCCGCAGCGCGTCGCGAGGGCCACCGCCTCGGCCGTGGTGAAGGCATCGAGGCGCGTCACGATGAACACATCGAGGGCCGCGCGATCGAAGGCCGGCCACGTGCCGGCCGCCGACGGGGCCTCGACGAACGCCGGATTCGGCAGGGGGCCGGGGCCCACGACCGCACCGGTCAGCTTGCGATACAACAGGGCCAGGTTCGAGTCGACGCTGCCGAGCGGGACGCGGGTGGCGGCGTCCGCGGCGACGCGCAGGGGCACGCCGCGCGTCAGGACGATATAGGTGATGTCGTCGTGGGCGGCATGGCGCTGCAGCCACGCGGCGATGGGGCGCTCGACGCGCGCCAGGTAGTCCTGCCGCGACACGGTCTCGCCGGGGGGGACGTCGATGGTGACGATGAAGTCGTCGCTGATGTCGCGCGCGCGCCGGAAGGCGTCGGCGACCGCGGTCCCGTCGGCAGCCGCCTGACGATTGACGACGAGCAGCAGGTCACGACGGGCGGCCGACGCGGGCGCGGCCCACAGGAGCGGGGCCAGCAGGGCCACACAGAAAGCGGAACGTACGGACATGGCGTGGCACTACCATACCCGACCCTTGCGGGCGGGTCAGCCGGTGGCGCGTGGTTCGTCGACCTCGAGGGCGTCGTCCTCGGGGTGTTCGAGTTCGGTTCGGGTATGCTGATACACCGCGTTGCTGGCCGTCCGGATGCGTATGGTGTACGCAATCGGCATCAGACCGAGCATGGGCTTGAGTGCCTCGAGCAAGGCCGGCGCCAGCCGGTCCTCATCATCAGGGGTGAGCGAGGAAATGAAGTGGATGTCCATGCGTCGGTCTACCTCAACCTAAGCAAACGACGTACCACAGGCCGCGCGTGACGTTTCACACACGTTTCATTGGACAAACTGACGCACGCTGCGCTCACTCGGCGGCGCTAATGCTCCAGCACCACGCCTAAAGTCGCGCCATGGCCGTACAAGACTTCATCAACGATCACGTTTCCGTCATGGACGAGACTTCCGCATGACTTCACGCAGCGGCATCATCCTCGCAGGTGGCTCCGGCACCCGCCTGTACCCCGTCACGCGAGGCATCTGCAAGCAACTGGTGCCCGTCTACAACAAGCCGATGGTCTACTACCCATTGGCGACGCTGATGCTGGCCGGCATCCGCGACATCCTGGTCATCACGACGCCGCAGGACACGGACAGTTTCCAGCGGGTGCTCGGCGACGGGTCGGAGCTGGGGCTGCAGTTGTCGTACGCGCAGCAGCCGTCGCCCGACGGACTCGCGCAGGCCTTCATCATCGGCCGTGAGTTCGTCGGCACGCGCCAGGTCGCGCTCGCGCTCGGCGACAACATCTTCTTCGGGCACGGGCTGCCCGAGACCCTGCAGGCCGCGGCCGCGCGCACGGAGGGGGCCACGGTGTTCGGCTACGAAGTGCGGGATCCCGAGCGCTACGGCGTCGTCGACTTCGACGCCGACGGCCGCGCGCTGAGCCTCGAGGAGAAACCGGCGCAGCCGCGCTCGCACTGGGCCGTGACCGGCCTGTACTTCTATGACAACGCGGTGCTGGACATCGCGGCCGGCCTGGCACCGTCGCCCCGGGGGGAGTTGGAGATCACTGACGTCAACCGCGCCTACCTCGCGCTGGGCCGCCTGCACGTGGAGCGGCTGGGGCGTGGCTACGCGTGGCTGGACACCGGCACGCACGAGTCCCTCCTCCAGGCGTCGCAGTTCGTCCAGACGATCGAGGAGCGCCAGGGCCTGATGCTGGCGTGCGTGGAAGAGATCGCCTGGCGCATGGGGTACATCGACGCCGAGCAGGTGGCCCGCATCGCGGCGCCGATGCGGAAGAACTCCTACGGCCAGTATCTGCTGCGCCTCATCGCCCAGGGAGCGTGAGCATGCAGGTCCTCCCCACCGCCCTCCCCGGCGTCGTCATCATCGAGCCGACGGTGTTTCGCGACGAGCGCGGCTTCTTCCTCGAGACCTATCACGCCACCCGGTACGCAGAGGCGGGCCTGGACGTGACCTTCGTCCAGGACAACCACTCGCGGTCCCGGCAGGGCACGTTGCGCGGCCTCCATTTCCAGCGGACGCGACCGCAGGGCAAACTGGTGCGGGCCGTGGAAGGCGAGATCTTCGATGTCGCCGCCGATATCGACCCGAGCTCGAGCACCTTCGGGCACTGGGTCGGCGTCTTATTGACGGCGGACAACTTCAAGCAGATTTACGTGCCGCCCGGGTATGCGCACGGGTTCTGCGTCATCAGCCCCGTCGCGCAGGTGGAATACAAGTGCACGGCCTTCTACGACGCGGCCGACGAGGGCGGGGTGATGTGGAACGATCCGGTCCTTGGCATCACCTGGCCACTGACCGACGTGGTCCTGTCCCGGCGCGACCAGCAACACCCGCCATTGGCAGCCAAGATCGCCGCGCAAGAACTTAAGTCTTCCTAGATCGAGATTTCACTGAAGCCCTTGCAGCGTCGAAAACCTGAGATCGCACGAATCCCTAGGTTTTTCGTCGATTCCGAGCCAAGCCGCGAGTCGGCATCGATGTTGCTATAGAAGGGGTTGTTCGCTGCGGGGCGAGGCGGACGCCGGGACGGAACATCACCCTGGTCGTTCGTATCGAAGTCCCGGGACGTTGTAAGCAGATGTACCTAGATGGACCCTAATTTGGGGGAGGAATCAGGCATGAGCTTTTCTTTGAAGCAGGCAGTTCTGGCAATGGCCCTCGCCGTCACGACGGCTTCGGCCGCGATGGCAGCACCGATCACTGGTGGGCTCGACATCACGGGGGCGGGCGTTCAGCCGGTGCCGCCGGGTTCACACTGGGGCAACGCGACCGGTGTGGACTTCACCTCGACTGGCACGACGAGCAACGGCCAGGGGACCTATGTTGGCACCAACGGCCAGGCGGTGACGTTCACGGACTTCACCTTCAATCCGCTGAACGCCAGCACGCCGCTCGTGCTGTGGCAGTTCTCGATGGGCATGGTCAACTACTCGTTCGAGCTGACGGTCATCAACTCGAAGTTCCAGACGGGCAACAACCAGTCGAGCTTCATGGCTCTGCTCGGTGAGGGTATTCTCCGTGCGGACGGCTACGAGGACACGAAGGCCTCCTGGTCGTTCACGGCGAACTCGGCCCAGTCGCAGTTGAGCTTCTCCTCGTCGCAGGCGGCCGTTGTGCCGGAGCCGGCCACGATGAGCCTGCTCGGTCTCGGCCTGCTCGGCAGCGCGGTTGCGGCTCGTCGTCGTCGCAATCAGTAAGACCTGACCCCCACGGGTCTTGGAAGGCCGCGGCACCGCAAGGTGTCGCGGCTTTTTGTTTGGCGCCCCTTCACCGCTCTGGGACAATACTCGGGCCGTGACGACCGCCTCGCGCCCCATCAACGCCATGTCCGTGGACGTGGAGGAATACTTCCACGCCAGCGCGCTCGAGCGGGTTGCGCCGCGGGACGCCTGGACCACCCTCCCCTCCCGCGTCGTCCCCACCACTCATGCCCTGCTGGACCTGTTCGCCTCGCGCGAGGTGCGGGCCACCTTCTTCATCCTGGGGTGGGTGGCCGACCGCTACCCGGCGCTGGTCCGCGACATCGCGGCGGCCGGGCACGAAGTCGCCTCCCACGGCTACTGGCACCAGATCGTCTACAGCCTGACGCCGGCAGACTTCCGTGAGGACATCCGCCGGAGCAAGCAGCTGCTGGAATCGCTGACGGGACAGGCGGTGCACGGTTATCGCGCGCCCAGTTTCAGCATCACGAAGCAGTCGCTGTGGGCGCTGGACGCCCTGCTCGAGGAAGGCTACACGTACGACGCGAGCGTGTTTCCGGTGCGGCACGACCGGTACGGCATCCCCGACGCGCCGCGCCACGCCTATCAGGTATCGCGCCCGTCAGGCGTGCTGCAGGAGGTGCCCCCGTCGACGATTCGCCTGGGCGGACAGAACCTGGCGGTCGCCGGCGGCGGGTACTTCCGCCTCCTGCCCTACCAGTGGACACGCTATGGGCTGGCGCGTCTCAACGACACCGAACGACGGCCGGCCATCTTCTACCTGCACCCCTGGGAGATCGACACCGAGCAACCGCGGCTGCCGGTCGGCCTGGCGACGCGGCTGCGTCACTACGGCAACCTGGGGCGGACACTCGGGCGACTGGCCCGCCTGCTGGACGACTTCCGTTTCGCGCCGGTTGCCGACGTCGTGACCACGATGGGCCCGCTGCCGGCACGCACCCTGGACTGACCGCGCTCAGGACGCGCCGGCGACGAGGATCGAGACGATGCGCTCGGAGGCCTTGCCATCCCAGTACTCCGGGATGCGCGCGCCCGTGCGCCCCTTCAGCGCCGCGTCGACTGCCGCCGGGACCGCAGCGGCCTCGGTGCCGAGCAGCACGTTGGTGCCTTCGGTCACGGTGATCGGCCGCTCGGTCGAATCCCGGAACGTCAGGCACGGCACGCCGAGCGCGGTGGTCTCTTCCTGAATGCCGCCGGAATCGGTGAACACCAGGGCGGCGTTGTCCATCAGACAGAGGAAATCCAGGTAGCCCTGCGGCTCGACCACGCGGGCCCCGGGCAGCGCGGTGACGCGCCCGAGCAGGTCGAACTGCTGCAGCTTGCCGGACGTGCGCGGGTGCAGCGGGATGATCACCGGCAGGCGGGCCGCCACGGCCTCGATGGCCGCCACGGTGTTGGCCGCCGCCTCCGGCGTGTCCACGTTGCTGGGGCGATGCAGCGTGATCAAGGCGTACTGCTTCGACTGGTAGCCCAGGTCGCCGACCACGGTGCGTGTGCCGGCCGCGGCGCGATGCGTGACCAGCGTGTCGATCATCACGTTGCCGACAAAGCGCACGCGCGCCGCGTCGATGCCCTCGGCCGTCAGGTTCTCGAGCGCGGACCGTTCGCTCGTGAAGAGGTAGTCGGAGATCTGGTCGGTGAGGATGCGGTTGATTTCCTCGGGCATGCGGCGGTCGCGGCTGCGCAGGCCGGCCTCGACGTGAGCGACGAGGATGTTCCGCTTGGCGGCGACCAGCGCGCAGGCGATCGTCGAGTTCACGTCGCCGACCACCAGCACGACGTCGGCGGGATGCTGGTCGAGCTCGGCGTCGAACAGCTCCATCACGCGCGCCGTCTGGACGGCGTGGGAGCCGGAGCCCACACCCAGATAGGCATCGGGCTGCGGCAGGCCGAGTTCGCGGAAGAACAGCGTGGACATGCGCTCGTCGTAGTGCTGTCCGGTATGCACCAACCGCGCGACGAGCGCGGGATAGGCACGCATCGCCGCGAGAATCGGGGCGACCTTCATGAAGTTGGGCCGGGCGCCCACGATACACGTCACACGCATCGACTTGTCGTATCCAGTCCGCGCCGCGGCGGGCGCCACGTCACTGTATACCAGCGCCGCTCACGGCCGAGGCACGATGCGGCCCCGGCACGCCCCGAGCCAGGGGGACGTCAGCGTCACCTCGTCGCCATCGTCCAGGAACCGTCGTGATTCGCCGGTCGGCAGCGCGAGCGGCTCGGTGCCTCGCCAGGTGCGCTCGAGGAGGCAGCCGCGCGACTCCGGCGATGGGCCCGACACCGTCCCCGTCCCGAGCAGGTCACCCGGACGAAGGTTGCAGCCGTTGCTGGTGTGATGGGCGACCAGTTGGGCGGGCGTCCACGCGAGGTCGCGCAGGTTGCTCCGGCTCACGCGGACGGGTGGCATGGCGCGACGACGCATCTCCTCGGTGGAGAGCCATACCTCGAGGTCGACGTCGAGGGAACCGTGCGCCTGGTCGTCGGCATCCAGCAGATACGGCAGCAGCGGCGGCTCGTTCGCCTCACGCCTGGGCGCCGGGGCGACTCGCGTGGCCAGTGCGTCCAGGGGCACGACCCACGCCGAGATGCTGGTGGCGAAGCTCTTGCCCAGAAAGGGCCCGAGCGGCTGGTACTCCCAGGCCTGGATGTCGCGTGCGGACCAGTCGTTGAGCAGCACGAGGCCGAACACGCGATCGAGGGCCTGCCCCACCGGCACGGGCTCGCCCAGCGGGTTCTCGCCGCCGATGACCAGTCCCACCTCGAGTTCGTAGTCCAGCCGCTGTGAGGGCCCGAAGGTCGGCACCTGCGCTCCCTGCGGCAGGGTCTGTCCCCACGGGCGCCGCACCGGCGTGCCGCTGACGACCACGGAGGAGGCACGCCCGTGATACCCGACGGGCAGGTGACGGTAGTTGGGCAGCAGCGGCTGGTCGGGCCGCAGCATCGTGCCGACGTTGGTCGCGTGGTGAATGGAGGCGTAGAAGTCGGTGTAGTCGCCGACGGTCATGGGCAAGTGCAGGGTGGCGGCGGTCATCGGTACGAGGCACGAACGGACCGCGTCCCGACGAGATCGCCATCCTTGCTCGCCCGCCGTGAGGAGTTGTCTCACCCGGTTGTAAAGGGCAGCCCACTCCTGGCGCTCCAGCGCCAGAATCCCATCAAGCCGCGGCGATTGCAGGGCACGCCGGACACGGGCGTGATGGTCGTCGAACAGTCCGGCGGAGGTCGCCGCCGTCAGGTCAAGAAGCCGATCGCCCAAAGCGCACCCTGGTCGGGGTGTTCTCGAGCCAGATGCGGTGAACGCACCATAAGCCAACGGCGGAATGGGCTCGGCCGACTGTCCGAGCGGCGCCCGCAGCTCCGATTCCTCCACGCTCATGGCACGCTTCGGACGCATCGTTGCCACTTCACCGCGCGCCCGTCTGAACGGTCACTCCTCCGGAGCTAGCGGGGTCGATCGCGACTCGCAGCGGCTCGAACAAAGAACTCGCGAGCGACCCGCTGAAGCTGGCCGTCAGATGGTTTGTGTCGGCGAATCGGATCATCCCGTCATGCATGGGTCGACAGGGCGAGGTCCCGCAGACCAGTGATGCTGTCTCGATGAAGGCCGCCCCTCCCATAGAAAGCGCGCGAGCAGGCCACATCCGGGCGGTCTCGTGAGCTTCGTGCGCCGTATCGAAGCTGCACAAACGGTCCCCGTCGACACCTCTCCACGCCGCACGTGCGAGGCAATTCGGGACACTGAACCCGGGACGAGGTACGTCAGCCATCACGACGACCCGGTCGGCCACCTTCGCCAACTGCGTGCTGGCGCTGGCGACCCCGGCCTGCCACCGTGCCATGGCGCCCGGGGTCAGATGATCGAGATACCCGCGTGACAGCGACAGCACGACCACACGCGGGTGCAATTCTGCGATCTCCCGCAAGACCTTGCGGCCCCACGCCGAGCATTCCGCATATGCACGGCCCAGGCTTGCGTCAAACGGTTCGAACACCGGTGCGGGACAGGCGGACTTGGTGTACGTCAGCAGCCTCATGTGCAAGCGTTCCGCAGCCACATCCAGGGCAGGGGCCCAGTGCGCCGCGTGGGAGTCGCCGAGCAGCACCATCACGTCACTCGCAGCTTCATCACCTCGAGTGCACTTCTTCGGCTCGGTCTCGAAGTAGTCCGCGTGGCAGTCTTCGGCGTAGACATCGGCCCGATCACGCGTGGCGGCGGCGTATTGTCTCTGGTCGGTCGCCGCTGCGTCCTTCGTGGCTCCCCAGCGGACCCCCAAGATCAGGGCGATCGCGAG
Organism: Luteitalea sp.; assembly: GCF_022842525.1. NCBI lineage: Bacteria > Pseudomonadati > Acidobacteriota > Vicinamibacteria > Vicinamibacterales > Vicinamibacteraceae > Luteitalea > Luteitalea sp. Next base: position 8,918 of record NZ_JALHPM010000061.1, on the reverse strand, counting down.
CGCGCTCACACTTCCCAGCGTGAGCAGTGACCGAGCCGGGTGCCCCATCAGGCGCGGACTGTGCCGCAGAGGCTCCTCAACGGCGACGTACGACATCTGAGCCACACCGATCGACACGACCACCGCGACGAGCAGGACGCCAGGGCTGTCGAGTCGGAAGATGTCTCGCGTGAGTAACAGGATCGGCCAGTGCCACAGATAGAGCGAGTAGGAGATGTCGCCGAGCCACACAGCCGGTCGGAGGGCCAGCGTCCTCGAGATCCTCGACGTGGGTTGCGAAAGGCCCATCAGCAGCATGCCGGTAGCCACCACTGGCAAGACGGTGATGACTCCGGGGTGGGCGGTCGTCGCCGAGAACAGGAACGCACATCCGAGCAAGGCCGCCATCGAGGCCCATTGCCAGACCGGCCCAGACAGTGCGCGCTCGATTCGATGTCCTGTCAGGAGCGATACCAGCGCCCCGGCTCCGAACTCCCACGCCCTCGTCGGCGATGCAAAGAAGGCCCAGGGCTGGGCCCACGACATGAGGTACAGACACACCACGAAGGACACGGCACACAGCGCGGCGATGCCCACGGCGAGCCGACGACGGCTGGGAGTGCCGCGTGTCAGGAGCCACAGCAAACCCGGCCACACGAGATAGAACTGCTCTTCGACCGACAGCGACCAGGAGTGCAGCAGCGCGTTGTCGTGCTGGCCTTCCGCCAGATAGTCCGTCGCGGACGAGGCGTACCAGAAATTGCTCAGGTACGCCAGCGTGGCCACCGCGGCCGACGTCAGCATCTTTCGCTCCATCGGCGCATGGAAGAGCCAGGAGCCGCCCATGACGGCGAGCGTCACGACCACGAGCGCAGGACCGAGGCGTCGGATTCGTCGCGCGTAGAACTCGGCGAAATCGATAGTTCCGCTACGATCCAATTCGCGCAGAAGCAGCGACGTGATGAGGAAGCCGGAGATGACGAAGAACACATCGACGCCGAGGTATCCACCCGGAAGAGCGGCAGGCCAGGCGTGATAGATGACGACTAGAAGGACTGCGAGGGCACGCAGGCCCTGAAGGGCAGGAATCCGCTGCATTTGCTGTTGTGTGGCTCCCAGGGCCTGAACCAGAGTACTCGAACTATCTCGTGAGCCCGATGCGACGGGCGTCAGCCACCGGCTCATCCAGCGCGCAGGTGCCGATGCTGCGGATCAGGGCGCGGCCCGAGACGGCGAACGGCTCGAGCGGTCCCTCGATGATGGCCCCGTGCGGACCACGCCAGTCGACCTGCGCATGCCCCGGCCACGTCGGCGCGGTCGTGACCGAGAGCAGGTGCGCGACCGTGGCGCAGACCTCGGCGCTCTGGGCGGCGGCGCGGCCGGCCCCCTCGGCAATGCCGGCGGCCAGGATGACGTTCAGGTAGCCGAGCATCACCGCCTGCGGTGCGTCGGGCGCGGTCCACAGCGGGTGCAGACCGGTGATCGCGTGATGCAGTCCAGCGGTCGCCTTGGCCACCACGCCGCGGGCCACACACCCGCACAGGAAGGCCGCCACGTCGTCGGCCGCCGGAATGCTGGCGGGTGTCGTGCCTCCTGTCCGGACCTTGCCATGCAGGCCCCCCTGCGCCACGGCATCGAGCACCGGGTCCAGGTCGTCGCCGAGCGGAACTTCGCAGTAGACCTCGAAGCCCCGACTGCCCCACACGCGCAGCGCGCGGACGTCAGCCAGGCTCGTGACCGTGGTCTCGACCGTGTCCACCACCGCTGCGCCCTGCGCCGGACTCCGGTGACGTTCGTTGAAGGTCTGGATGTGCGCGACGTCCGCCTGCAGGTCGGACGTGCCCAGGGCGCTGATGCGCCACGGGTCAGCGCCATCCTCGGTGGGCAGGTAGCGAGGGGCGAGGGCACTCACCTCGCCGAGGCGATTGGCTGGGACCACGAGGCGACCAAGCATCCAGCCGTCGCCGCTGGCGCGCATGCGGGCGTAGGTGTCGAGGGTGGTGTCGAGTGACAGCGAGGCCGGCGGAAAGAGTCCCGCATAGTCGAACAGCCCGGCGAGTACGGCGTGCGATCGCGCCACGGTCGTGATTCTACAAGTTTCCGCGCAACGCCTGTTCGCGTTCGATGGCCTCGAACAGGGCACGGAAGTTCCCCTTGCCGAACCCCCGACTGCCCTTGCGCTGGATGATCTCGTAGAAGACGGTCGGGCGATCCTCGACAGGCCTGGAGAACAACTGCAGCAGGTAGCCCTCCTCGTCGCGGTCGACGAGGATGCGCAGGCCGCGGATCATCTCCATGGCTTCGTCGATTGGTCCGATGCGCTGTGGCAGGAGGTCGTAGTAGGCATCCGGCACGTCGAGGAACTCGATCCCGTTGGCGCGCAGGGCCGTCACCGTACGCGCGATGTCCTGCGTCAGCAGCGCGACGTGCTGCACGCCTGGCCCCCCGTAGAAGTCCAGGTACTCGTCGATCTGGCTCTTGCGCTTGCCCGCCGCCGGCTCGTTGAGCGGAAACTTGATCGCGAACGAGTTGTCGCTCATCACGATGCTCATGAGAGCGCTGTACTCGGTGGAGATGTCGGTGTCGTCGAAGCTGATGTAGCGCTCGAAGCCGAGCACCCGGCTGTACCAGTCGGCCCAGTACTCCATCCGGCCCAGTTCGACGTTGCCGACCATGTGGTCCACCCGCAGGAGGCCGACGTCCTCTCCCGGCACGGGCCGCTCGACGTACCCGGGGAGGAACGGGCCGATGTAGTCGCCGAGCGCGTAGAACGAGTGGATCGTGTCCCCGTAGGTCCGGATGGCGCTGTGCCTGACCGCGCCGTGGTCGTCGCTCAGGGTGGTCGGCGGGGACGCCGGCTCCGCACCGCGCGCGAGCGCGGCGTGAAAGGCGGCATCGGCGTCCTCGACCTGGAAGGCGATGTCCACGATGCCGTCGCCGTGGGCGTGCAGGTGGGCGGCGTCACCCGAGGTGGACCGATACGGCGTGGTGAGGACGAACCGTGCGGTCCCCTGCCCCATCACGTAGCAGGCGCGGTCCCGGTTGCCGGTTTCGAGGCCGCTGTAGGCCAGTTGCGAGAACCCGAAGCCCTTCCGATAGAAGAACGCCGCCTGGCGGGCGTTGCCGACGACGAACCGGACGTGGTGGATGCGCTTGAGCCGGAGGGGGTTCTGGGGCACGTGACGTCCTCTCTTCAGAAGATCAGCTAATCACGTCATAACCATGCCACGCCATCAGAACGAGGGGCAAGCTCGTCGCGCTCATGGGGCGACGCGCACCGCCCGATAACGCACTGAGGGAAGCCCTCTGCTAGGCTAGCCTGTCGAGCGGGCCGGGCCCGGACACATCCACGACCATGAATCAGACGCTTTCACGCATCCAGGACCGCTCGGCGGTCGTCGGCATCATCGGGCAGGGCTACGTCGGACTCCCCCTCGCCCTCGTGTTCGAGGAGGCGGGCTTCCGCGTGCTCGGGCTGGACGTCGACGCCAAGAAGATCGACGCCCTGTCGCGCGGCGAGTCCTACATTCGGCACATCGGCTCAGACCGGGTCAAGGCGTCCATCGACCGCGGCCGGTTCACGGTGACCACGGACTTCGACCGACTGTCGGAGTGCGACGCGATTCTCATCTGCGTCCCGACGCCGCTCGGCACCCACCGCGAACCCGACCTCTCGTACATCCACAACACGGCCAAGGCGATTGCCACGCGCTTGCGCAAGGGCCAGCTGGTCGTGCTCGAGTCGACCACCTATCCGGGCACGACCGACGAGGAAGTGCTGCCGCTGCTCGAGGCGTCCGGCCTGACGTGCCCCGACGACTTCCTGCTCGCCTTCTCGCCCGAGCGCGAGGATCCGGGCAACGCGCACTTCAACACCAAGACCATCCCGAAGGTCGTCGGCGGCGTCAACGCGCCGTCCACCGAGGCGGCCGTGGCGCTGTATGCCGCAGGCGTGGACAAGGTGATCCCGGTGTCGTCGGCCCGTGTGGCCGAGTCCAGCAAGCTGCTCGAGAACGTCTTCCGGTCGATCAACATCGCGCTCGTCAACGAGCTCAAGGTCACCTTCGACCGCATGGGGATCAACGTCTGGGAAGTGATCGAGGCGGCCAAGACCAAGCCGTTCGGATTCACGGCGTTCTACCCGGGCCCCGGCCTCGGCGGCCACTGCATCCCGCTCGACCCCTTCTACCTGTCGTGGAAGGCGTCCGAGTACGGCATGTGGACGCGGTTCATCGAACTGGCCGGCGAGATCAACACCGGCATGCCGCGGTACGTCGTCAGCAAGGTGGCTGACGCGCTCAACGACGCCCGCAAGAGCGTCAAGGGCTCCCGCATCCTCGTGCTCGGCCTCTCCTACAAGGAGAACATCGACGACGACCGCGAGTCGCCCTCGTACGAGCTGATCGAGTTCCTGCAGGACAAGGGCGCGCACGTCGACTACTGCGATCCCTACTTCCCGCACGCGCGGCATGGCCGGCGCCACTCGCTGAACCTGTCGTCGGTGCCGTGCGACAACGCGACGTTCCGCAGCTACGACGCGCTGCTGGTGTCGACCGCGCACGGGCAGTTCAAGGATCCAGCGCTGTACGCCGGTGTCGACCTGGTCATCGACACGCGCAACATCGTGCAGCCGGCTCCCGCAGGACCGACCACCGTCGTCCGCGCCTGATTGCTGCGGGTAGGGCCCGTTCTCCGAACGGGCCGTCACGATTACGCGGTTTGACGGTGACGGTGGTCTGACGATGACGGCCGGCTCGGAGAGCCGGCCCTACCCAGCCAGCCGGCCCTACCCAGCCAGCCGGCCCTACCCAGCCAGCCGGCCCTACCCGGCGCGGGAGTTCCATGGGTAGGGCCCGTTCTCCGAACGGGCCGTCAGCGGAAGCCGTAGGCCGTGGCCGTCATCGGCTTCTATAGGCTCGAATCTCTTCGAGCGTATAGAAGCGCCCTCGCCACTCGATCCCCCCGGTCGAGAGTGCCAGCCACGCGGCACGCACCAGAATCCAGCAGAACAGCAGCGCCCCCGCGGGATACAGCAGCACTTCCACGCCGCGGCTGCCGTACATCCGCGTGTGCAGCACGAACAGGCCGACGGCACACGCCGCCACGATCGCATTGAGCTGCCACACGCGGCCGTCGGTCACCAGCAGCGCGAGGAACGGCCACACGTTGATCACGAACAGCGCGACCACGGACGCGACGACCGCCGACACGCGGTAGCCGAGGCCCGCGAAGGCGTTCTTCATCAGGCCGTCCACCAGTTCACGCACGCTGGCATACCACTCGACGGCGATGACGCCGCCCGACAGCGCCAGCGCCTGCCGGTGCCCATCGCGCTTCAGCGCCCGGCCCAACTGCAGGTCGTCGTCCGGGCAGGCCCGCACGCGGGCGTGTCCACCGATGGCCTCGTACGCGCCACGTCGCACGAGGTTGAAGGCGCCGATGCCGATGTGCTCGCGGGAGCCGCGGACGGGCACGCGCCACGGCCGGGTGAACAGCGTGAAGAACAGGCCGAACGTCGCGACCATGCAGGCCAGCGGGAAGGTCGGCGCGACGATCCGCGGCGCCACGGCCAGGTGGTCGAGGGCGTCGGCCTCGAGCACGGCCACGGCTCGCCGGAGCGCATCGGGCGCGAACACCACATCGGCATCGGTGAAGAGCAACACCTCGCCGGTGGTCTGCGCCGCCCCGACCGCCAGCGCATGGCACTTCCCCATCCAGCCCTCCGGCAAGTGCTCCACACGCACCACGCGCAGATGCGGATGCGTCAGTCGGATGGTGTCGACGATGGCCGCGGTGCGATCGGTCGACCGGTCGTCCACCAGCAGGACCTCGAAGGCCGGATAGTCGAGGGCCAGCACCGAGCGCAGGGCGTCGCCGATGTGTCGCTCCTCGTCACGGGCCGGAATGACCACGGACACGGCGGGCCATGCCCCGGGCGCCGGAGGTTGCCGCACCGCATCCAGCCGGCGCAATCGGCGCATGCCGAGACCGACGTCGACGATGGCGACGAGAAAGACGACGAGGGTGACGAGCGCGAGGATGGTCACGTTCTATAATCTCGGCCTGTGCCGAACCCGACCGAGCCCATCACACGGGCGCGGATCCTGATCGTCGATGATCAGGCGCCGAACATCCGATTGCTCGAGCGGTTGCTGACGTCTGCTGGCTATCACCGGCTCTACTCGACCACGGCACCGGAGCAGGTGGCGGCGCTGGTCGGCCAGGTCAGTCCTGATCTGATTCTGCTGGACCTGCACATGCCCGGCCTCGATGGCTTCGGCGTGATGGCACAACTGCAGGGGCTGCTCAGCGGCGAGCGCTACCTCCCCGTTCTCGTTGTGACGGCCGATCTCAGTGTCGAGGTTCGCCAGCGCGCGCTCGGGGCCGGCGCCAAGGACTTCCTCAACAAGCCGTTCGACGCCGTCGAAGCGCTGTTGCGCATCCGCAACCTGCTCATCACGCGCTTCCTGTACCTGCAGCTGGACAAGCACAACCGCGGGCTCGAGGCGACCGTCCAGGAACGGACGCGGAAGCTGGAGATCGCGCGGCTCGAGATCCTCGAGCGGCTGGCGCTCGCCGCCGAGTTCCGCGACGACAACACCGGCGAACACACGCGACGCGTCGGTCGACTTGCCGGGGCCCTCGCCCGCGAGCTGGGACTGCCCACCGAGGTGGCGCTGACCATCGAGCGAGCGGCGCCCCTGCACGATGTCGGCAAGATCGGCATTCGGGACGCGATCCTCCTGAAGCCGGGGCCGCTGACGCCGAGCGAGTTCGAGGAGATGAAGCGGCACACGGTGATCGGGGCCGACATCCTGTCCGGCAGCATGGGGGCGCTGCTGCGCACCGCCGAGGACATCGCGCTCACCCACCACGAGCGATGGGACGGTGCCGGCTATCCTTCGGGGATCGCCGGCGCGACCATCCCTCTCGCCGGGCGCATCGCCCACGTGGCCGACGTCTTCGATGCCATGACCCATCCCCACGGCGAGCCTGCCCATGATCGCCGCGACGAAGCCGTCAGCTACATCCGCGACGAATCCGGCTTCGCCTTCGATCCCGACGTCGTCGCCGCCTTCGGCATCGTCGCCAAACGCGATCGGTTGTTGTGAGGGTGACGGCCCGCCGTCGCCGTAGATCCTCACGATGACGGCCCGCTCGGAGAGCGGGCCCTACCCAGGGTAGGGCCGGCTTCGCTGGGTAGGGCCGGCTCTCCGAGCCGGCCGTCACCGCCAGACCACCGTCACGTCAGACCGCGATCGCGGTGCGTCCTCACGATGACGGCCCGCTCGGAGAGCGGGCCCTACCCAGGGCGACCACCAGGGCGGCCGTCGAGGCCAGCAGGCCCCACACGACAGGCGCGAGACCGACGAGCCCGGCCCCTGCGGTTGTCGCGTGCATCGCGGTGGTGGTCACGACACCCGCCAGCATCGTGGCGAGGGCGTGCCGACGTCCGGCGCGCGGCACGAACAGGCCGGCGATCACGGCGACGAACAGGCCCGCGCTCAACACGCTGTAGAACAGCCCCATCGTCCTGACGATGCTGCCGGCCCAGATGGCGATGCCCACCCCGAGCGCGCCAGCGATGACGGCGGCGCCGCGGACGACCCGCAGTTGCTCGTCCTGGGTCGCCGCGGGCCGCAGGTGCCCGGCATAGAGGTCGCGCGCCACCGACGTGGACAGCATGAAGAGCACGGCATCGGCGGTGCTCACCTCCGCGGAGAACAGCGCGGTGAGCGCGAGCGCGCCGAGCCAGGGTGGCAGGTCGTCGCGCAGCAGCATCGGCAACGCGAGCTCGTGGTTGTCGAGGACGGGATGCGACACGCGCGCCAGCATCCCGAGCAGGACCGGCACGGCGGCAAACGCCAGCAGCACGACGGCGTTCAGCAGTACGCCGATGCGCACCGCCCGCGCATCTCGCGCGCCGTACACCTTCTGCAACAGCCCGGGCGACACGATGAACGAGGGGCCGAGCAGCGCCAGGTAGACGATGCCCGATCCGCCGCTGGCGAGCGCACTCCAGTACGAAACGGGCACGTCGGCGGGCAGCGACACCGCGAGCCCGGCCGCCGGCCAGGCGAACGGCAGCGCGAGGAGCAGGCCGCCCACCAGCACGCACACCTGCACGGCGTTCACCTTGGCCGAGGACAGCAGGCCCCCGGTCGCAAAGTACAACGTCGCGACCACGCCGCCGATGACGCAGCCCCAGGCCCGCGGCACGCCCGCGACGGTCTGCAGCAGGCCGCCCAGCGCAATCAACTGTGCGGCCAGGATGGCCAGCGATCCGAACCAGAGCAGCGCCGCCATCAGCGCGCGCACCTCAGGGCCGAAGCGGGCCTTGAGGAAGTCCCCGAGCGTGCGATGGTCCTCGGACGCGGCAATCCGCCAGATGCGCGGCCCGACGACGAGGGCGAGAACGATCGATCCGAGGCCTGCCGAGCCGACCCACCACCACGCGGCGAGGCCGTCGCGATACCCGAGCCCGGCGGCGCCGACGGTCGACCCGGCGCCGATGTTGGCGGCGATCAGGGTGCCGGCCAGCAGGGCCGGCGACAATCGACGGCCGGCCACGAAGAAGTCGGAGGCCGTGGCCGTGCGTGACGACCACCACCCGAGGGCAATCAGCGCCGCGGCGTAGACGAACAGCAGGGTCAGAGTCACAGGCGAGAGCAGGGTAGGGCCCGCTCTCCGAGCGGGCCGTCAAGGCTCAGGGCTCGAGGCGCAGACTGCGTGCCGACGGCAACGAGGGCAGGGGCTCGGCGTGACGCACGGCGTTGAGGATGGCCTGCGCGGTGACGTCGGCCGCGAGCGCGCCGATGGTGCCGATGTCGACGGCCGTTGCACTCGCCGCGCCCACCGCCTGGCCCGTCGGCCGCCATGTGCCGGTCGCCAGGGCGAAGATCGTGTCCCCGTCCGACGGCGTGTGCACCGGCGCGATC
>NZ_JALHPM010000060.1:0-33346 GCF_022842525.1 Luteitalea sp. | reverse complement strand
CGGCGAGCGGTTCGATCGGCGTCAGACGGTGTGTCGCGCGGAGGCCTTCGAGCAGGGCGGCGGCCTTGCTCGTGCGCGCGGCGGTGAATTGCTCGAGGCGGCCGAGCATCGTCTGGGCCAGGGCGATCTCTGGCGTCGTCGGCTTGGCGAGCGGGAAGTCGGTCGTGAAGACCGTCTGGCCGAGCCCAAGCTGCGGCAGGCTATGTGGAATCCAGTAGAGCCACGGCCGCAGCATCATTGAGTAGACGGCGGTTTTGGCAATCATCATGGCAGCCGCTTTCGGACCAGCGGAGGTCAGCACGTCCATCCGGCGTTTCAGACTGGCCGCAAGATCGTGCGACTGCGTGACGATCGCTCCACCGTCGATCGCGGAGATGTTCTTGCCTTTATCGAAACTGTACAACCCGGCATCGCCCCATGTGCCCGATGGCCGTCCCCCAACGACGGCGCCGAGTGCCTGCGCCGCGTCATCGATCAAGAAAACGCCACGGGCCTTCGCCAGTGTGCTCAACGCCGGGAGGTCGTTTGGCAGACCGTAAAGATTGGTTGCGACCAAGGCGAGCGCTCGCGTGAAGTCGGCTGCTTCGAGCTCCTCCCGATCGTAGTCCAGCGTACTAGCAGAGATGTCGATAACCTTGGGAACTAACCCAGCCTTGATCACCGATGCAGCGACTGAATAGCATGTGTATGCCGGCAGAATGACCTCGTTCCGCTCGGGCGGGGCGAGATCCCGCATCGCCTGCAGCAGGATGGTCAGTCCGGCTCGGCCCGTCGATGTCAGAAAGACCTGATCGGCGCCGAGACGCGACTTGAGTGCCCCTGCCAGCCCGGTAGACACGTCCCCACCCGACAGTAGCCTCGCCGCCCAGCGAGCAAGGTCGAACGCACCGATCGGCGCTCCGGCCGGAGCCACGTATCGAAAGGTCGGTTGCATAGCGGCGCCTCGCGGCCTACCGGACGGCACACCGTGGCGACGGATCACAAGGTGGGACTGTGTCAGGAAGCGGCATCGATTCCCGCGGCTGCCACATCGCGCGCGTCGTCATTTCGCACCGCACCAACGCGGCAACACGCGTTCGCTGAGGTATTGCAGCAGCCCTTCAGCCATCAGTCGCTGTCCGGCTGGCGTCCAATGGGGATCGTAGTCGAAGTACAGAGCCTCTGACCCTCGATAGGCCTCGAACACCGGCTGTGCCTCGAAGACGTCGATGCCGAGAGCTGCGGCGTGGGCACGGACCGTATCGCGTGTCAGGCTGCTGGTGCGTTCGCCCTTCGCCATGTAGTCATAGCGGCCGGGCACCCAGCCCTTCTCGCCGAGCTGGTGCGCCCAGGGATATGTCGACAGCACGAACCGCGCACCCAGGGAGTCCGCCAGGCGCTTGATTCGAACGATGGAGTCGAACACATCGCGCCACTGCGCGGTGCGGTCGACGTCACCCTCGAGGGTGTGCGCGAAGTGTTCGCGTCCGGCCTCGTTCACGACCTGCCGCACGGTAAGGCGCCGGTGATCAAGTGCGCGGTTGGCGTAGACGAGCAGAACCCGAGTGAAGAAGAGATGTCGTGACGACCAGCTCAGAAAACGTTCGTAGGTGGACTGCTGCCAGACCTGCGGCACTGCGATGATCTCACCGGCTTCATCGCGGACGGCCTGCCTGCGGTAGGCGGCTTCTTGAATGAGATCGCTGTTGTCGAGATTCAACACCACGAGGTCGGGCGACAACCGTCCCAGGTCACGCTTCAGCTGCAGATACGACAGCACGGGAGCATAGCTGTCTACGCCGCCGTTGAGCACCTCGACGCCACCGCCGCCACACGTCGCCATCGCCTCCCTCATTTCCCGCTCGACGAGCACGGAGAACGTCTGGTCCTCTTCGACGCCCTTGCCCATGGTGAACGAGTCGCCCAGCATGAGGATTCGCTTCGTGTCTGGCGGCTTGTCGACCGTGATGTCTTTGCCCCGGAGCCCAAGGTGATTCACCCGCTGGATATAGGAAAAATCGCGCTGCCGGATCTCCGCGAACGAGTCTGGCACGAGGGCGTGGTGCCTGAAGGCATCGGGCACGAGCGGCGGGGATAGCGGAACGATCAGCAGCCAGCCGGCCGCGATGTCAGCAGCCAGGTAAGTCAAGACCGTGACGGTGCCGGCCAGGAGCAGATTGCCAACAAGGCCACGGTGGCGAGTGTCCAGCAGCATCGTCAGTGCGACCAATATCATCACGACGCCGCCGAGTGCAGCGGTGGCGACCAGCGCGGCGGGACCTAGCGAGCCTTCGACCACGAGCTGCTGATAGAGGAAGGCTCCGAGAGCTACAACCGCGAGGGTCGTGAGGAGACGCAGTACCATCTTCACGTTGTGTGCTCCTGGTGGATCTGGCCGGAGATATCGTCGAGGAAAGCGCCGAGGGCGTTCTCGAATCGGCGATGCTGGCCTTCGAACCACGCACGGGCGTTGCGGCCGAGGGCCAGCCGCTGTTCCGGCGACATCGCGAACACCCCGTTCAGCTTGCTCTCGAGATCGCCGACGTCGACGAAGTTGCGCATCGATCGCCGCATGGGTTCCGACCGCTCGACCCGGACGAGGACGCCGCGGTCGGCCTCCACCAGTTCGTTCATTGGCGGCGCGTCGGTGGTGACGACGACGGCTCCACAGCTCATCGCCTCTCCGATCACGTGCCCGTAGCCCTCGGCCCGTGATGGGATGACGTGGACCTGACAGCCATTCTGCAGCCGTCGCAACTGGTCATCGGGCACGAACTCCGTCTCGTAGCGGACGTTGGGCAGGGGCGGCAGAGGTGAGGCGGCTTCGCCGCCGTAGCGCCTGGCCCGGCGGACAACTGTCAACCATGGCCACTCGGGGTGGCGCGACCAGGCCTCCACCACTGCTTCGGTACCCTTGTCGGCACTCTGCCCCGAAAGGTGCAGGCAGTGGAGCGGCCCGCTGCGGTCCAGGCCGGGTAGCCATCTGTCGGGGCTCGTGAACGACAGGTTCCGGCAGGTTACGGGCAGCCCGGCGAACGCCGCGACGCCACTCGGCGTCTTGCACAAGACATAATCCAGACGTGGCAGGTGCGCCAGGTTCTCGTCACGGAACCACTCCGGATGCACGAAGAGACAGTTCACACGGGCCGTCGGCAGGTGTTCCGGGAACACTGACTCGATGAAGAAGTTGATATCGAACAGGGGGCGGCCCGTCCCGTTCGACCACCGCTGCTTGAGAAGCGCCCCGGCCGTCATCATGACACTGTGAGCCCGGCTTCGCGGTGTTCGGTGACTGCGTCCTTTGTAGGTGACGCTGCAGCCGGCGCTGGAGAGGGCCCGCGCCAGAACGCCGACGTCAGTGCCAAGGCCGCCACTTTCCCACGATACGATGTTGGCGCGAATCGTTCGCTGCCGTCGCCCGGGCATCACCATTCTTTCACCCTTTACCATTCAACAGCCAGTTCCTCCGCCATCAGTCGAACAACAGCCGATAGTCAGGTGAACGGGGATCGTTGGGCCGATCGAGATCAGCCAGGGGCAGGGTGCGACGCCTCTTCGTACCCTGGACAAGGTCCCGGCGCGCCAGAGTGACCTCGCAGGCTTCCGGAAAACCGTCGCGGTAGGTCGGCGCGAAGTTGTTTGCGTGAACGTGCACGATCTCGAAGCGGCCCCTGGATGCTTCGAGCACGCGTTCGAACACGGGGCGCAAAGGTCCGACATCGTGGAACTCGACCGCAAGGCCGAGGATGCGATCAGCGTATGACAGCACTTCCTCGAGGACACGGTACTCACCGCCCTCGATGTCCATCTTCACGAAGACCCGTCCCGTGCCTGCGCGCGCTAACACCGTAGGTATGTCGACCGAGTGACTGTCGCAGCGATCGTGGATGCGTTCACGGAAGTGCGTCGCCTCGGTGCCGAAGAATGCCCGGTAGTCGTTCAGTCGCAGCCGCCGTCGACGGACGGTTGCCAGGGAAGTTCTACCGGCAACAAGTCCCGCAACTTCTGCGAGAAGTTGCCTCGCGAAGAGTCTGTCCGACACCGTGTGGTCGTAGACGTGGATACGAACGCCGCGATTCAACGCCTTGACGTCCTTCTCGAACTGCCAGTTGTGGCCGAGTCCCATCGAGACCAGGACCTCGGCATTGCGAAGGAGCCCAGCAGGAACGACGTAGCCGCCGTCTGCCTCGCCGCCGACGCGGATGAGCCCGTCAACCTCCAGCGGGGCCAGCCAGGACAGAGACTCCGGGATACGCACGTGCAGATCGGCCGGAAGGCTCACTGCAGCCGCCCAGACATGACGGTACTTGAGATCACGGGATGCTCCTGGCGATGAATGGTCCGATGAGCTGCGTGGCCGCAACCGGCATCTTCTGCCAGGCCTTGATGGCCATGCGGTAGCGCGGGTTGTCCGGATTGAGAGCCGGCATCTCCTTCCGCGTGCGGAGGACGTAAGTCCAGTAGAGCTGAAGCGTCTCGGCGTTCCACTTCTTCTTGAACTGTTCGCCGCCCGAATCTTTCGAAGAGCGGCCAAGGTGAAACACCCGCCACCCGTTCTCACAGGCGTGTTTGATGAGCTCCCAGTACAGCACGTACCCAACCAGCTGGCGACGGTAATCGCTGCGCATGCCGAGCCACATGCCCTCGACCGTGCCGTTGTGAATGCCATCGAAGGCCGCAGCCGCTGGTTGGCCGTCTTCGCTGTAGACCACGCAGATTCGGGTCGAGTCCGGGAATGCGGCCAGGATGGCTTTCAGGTAACCGATACCGAAGATGGGCGTGCCAAGTTCCCGCCAGCTGGATGACAGCACCCTGTAGAAGTCTTCGACGAGCTCCGGGCCAAACCTAGTCACGAACCCGTTCTTGGCCGCCCGCCGAATCTCGGCCCGCTGATCACGCTTGAACCTGGCCATGACCGCCTCCGGGTCCGGGTCGAGTGCGATAGTCATGCTGACCTTATGGTCGGAGCTAGGGTAGCGATCGCTCAGGTAGCGCTGGCTCCTGACTTCGAGGTAGTCGACGCCCCATTCGTCGGCCACGGCCGCGCCCGCGCTCATGAGGCGCGCTTCGATCTCGTCGCTGGCAGAGCACGGCCCGCCATAGTTCACGAAAGGCATGGAACAGGCGATGTTGCCGAAGAGCAAGCTCTTCAAGCGGACAATCGGGAAGATGCCGATAATCCGCCCATGGTCCATCGCGCCGAGGTAGGCCGTCTGATGGCCGAAGCACCTTTCGTTGATCGAGCGCCATTCGGCGCGATGATAGAACGAGGCCCGTGGGGACGACTGCACGAACTCGTTCCACATCGGATCGTGAGTCGAGTCACAGCGGATGATCTGCATACAGAATGATTCGGCAAGTTCAGTGCAGCTGCGGCCAGAGCGGCTCTGCCCAGGGCTGCCCGAACCCAGGAAGTGGTCCGGTCAGCGTCACGAGTACTGATAGGCGAAGAACTGGGCTGTAGCCTGATTCCCCCGACGTTTCATCTCGATGCGCCACATATTCGAATGTGTCCAGTTCCGAACGTGTACCCGTTCCCCCGACTCACGTCCAGAGGGTCACGCGCCAGTGACCGCCTGATCCCGCTGCGCGACGGCTGAGCCATCAGCGATCGCAAGCACGTCGCTGATCGGACCGAATCTGAACTCAGACAGTAGCTGCCGCAGCCTGGCTTCGGTCTGGTCGAGGTTCCGGTAGTGACGGAACCTCGACATGCCGCGGGCTCGGAGCCGGGGCTGTTCAGGGTCGATCTCCCACGGGTGCAGGTAGAAGATCGCAGGATGGTTCTCCCGCTGATTCAGCCGCTGAATACCCCTCTGGGTCCATCCAAAGGGCAGCAGCCGAAAATATCCCCCCCCGCCCATCGGCAGATTGGTGCCCAGGTAACGCACGGTCGAACCTGGCAGCTCCCATAGCGAGCGGCCGTGTCGCTCGATCCGGTGGATGTGTCGTGGCCATGACGGGATCCCATAGCGGTCGTGGCGAATCGGATAAATGCTGGAGTCGAAGGCGTAACCTTCTTCCACCAGGACGTCGAGCGCCCACAGCGACTGCGCAGTCACGGAATAGCTGGGCGCACGGTAGCCCCGCACGGTGACACTCGCAGCGTCTTCAATCAAGGCCTTCGCGAGTCGCAGATCCTGGCGGAAGGCTTCCGGGGTCTTGTCGTAGACCAGACCATGGTCGTAGCTGTGAGAGGCCAGTTCGTGACCTGCACTGTGGATCCGGGCGACGAGTTCCGGAAACCGTTCGGCCACCCAGCCCAGTACGAAGAACGTCGCCCGCACATCGGCGCCGGCGAGGATCTCGAGCAGCCGATCGGTGTTCCGGCAGACCCGGCTCTCCAGGGCCGGCCACTCGTCCTGCGACACCACGTCCGCGAACGCCGAGACGTGGAAGTAGTCCTCCACATCGATCGTCATGGCGTTCAGCACGGCCGCCAACCTAGGAGCCCCCGCGCACGAGTACGGTTTTCACGGTCTCGAGCACGATGTAGAGATCGAAGGCGAAGGACATGTGCTTGATGTAGAAGAGGTCGTACTGGAGTTTTTCTTGCGAATCGTCGACTGACGCGCCGTAACGATGGCGAACCTGCGCCCAGCCGGTAAGCCCCGGCCGGACGACGTGACGCTGTCCGTAGAAGGGAATCTTGCGGGTCAGTTCTGCGATGAATTCCGGTCGCTCCGGCCGGGGTCCAACGAAGCTCATGTCGCCGCGAAGGACGTTCCACAGTTGCGGCAGTTCGTCGAGGCGGGTCCGGCGGAGAAAACGTCCGAGTTTGGTCACCCGAGGGTCGTTCTCTCTGGCCCACACGGCACCGCTCGCGGTTTCGGCATCAACGCGCATCGACCGGAACTTGTGAATGGTGAACGTCACGCCGTCCTTCCCGACGCGCTTCTGGCTGTAAATGGCCGGACCCGATGAGCCGAACCTCAGCGCCAGCCACACTCCGAGCATCAGCGGCGACGCGAGCAGCAGGCCGACGATGGCGAAGACGATGTCGGAGACACGCTTGACTCCCTCCATCGTGTCGCTCTTTCTGAATCCGTCGGAGAAGATCATCCAACTCGGACGCAGGTTCTCGACCGCGATCTTGCCGGTGTACTGCTCGTACACAGACGCAAGGTGATCGAATCGCACACCGTCGTTCAGCTTCATGGCGAGGAGTTCGTCCATGTTCAGCTTGCCGCGTGCGTCTGCCAGGCTGACGACCACGCGATCGACTCGCCCGCTGCGGACAATCGCCGGTACGTCCTTGACAGTGCCGATGATGTCGACACGGTTGGCGTCAGCACCAGACGCGCTGCCCACCTTCGCCGGATCGCTGTCGACGAACCCGACCAGCTCGGCACCGAGCTCGCTGCGCCGCTCGAGCAGTACACGGGCAAGGTTGACGGCGGCCGGCCCGGTGCCGACAATCAGCAGCCGTTCCGTGGGCCGGCCGCGCGTCGAAATCCATTCGAACGCGATACGCCAGCCTGTCACCAAGGCGATGATGAGCACCGTGGCCAACGCAAACACGCCACGGCCGAGCATTAGGCCAGGTACCCAATAGTAGACAATGGCGAGGACTACTGATGCGGCACCGAGCGACCGCAGGATGCCGACGAGCAGATCTCGCTGATCGGCCAACGTCCGCATGTCGTACAGATCGCCGTAATGGAGGCAGACCTGCAATATGCCGGCGACGAAGAAGGCGCGGATCGCCCACGCGAGGTACTCGTCGACGGTCTCCGGAGTCCCCAGCCTCACGACAGCTGCCAGCACCACAGCGAACACGATCAGGCCGTGCTCGACCGCGACGAAAGCGGTGCGTCTGAGGCTGAAGCCGCCGGTGATGATCCGATACATCGTCAGTCTCTGGGATGGCCGTAGTAGTAAGGTGTGGGCCCGGTTCCTTCGACACCGTTGAGCACCACTCCCAGAATCTGCTCTCGTCCGATTGCGTCGACCGCCCTCTGCACGTCCGGACTTTGTGTCTGGCCGGCGCGAATGACGAACAGCGTGCCGCTGACCATCTGCGCCAGCAGGCGGGCATCGGTGGCGGCGCTTACCGGCGGTGCGTCGACAATCACCCAGTCGAAACGACTCGTGGCTTCTTCGAGGATCTGCCGCATGCGGGGCGAGGTAAGGGCCTCGATCGAGTTCGAAATCGGCCGACCCGCCGGCAGCAACGAAAGGCGGTTGGTGATCGCCACCAGCGCGAGCTTCTGCTCGGTCGGTGACGTCAGCGCTTCGCTCAAGCCGCAGCCATCGGACTGTTCGAAGATGTCGGGAATTGACGGCCGGCGGAGATCGGCGTCGATGAGGAGGACCCGGTATCGATACGACTCGGCCAGAACCAGGGCGAGATTGACGGCCGTCAGCGTCTTGCCATCGCCAGGAGACGCGCTCGTCAGCATGACGTCGCTGAGTCCGTTCGCCAGATGCGCGTGATGCAGCGTGGCCGCCAGTCGGCGGAACTGCTCCGTGAGGCCGAGGTCGCTCTCTGGGCCGGCTGCCAGCCGCTCGCGCCACTGCGACGAAAAGCGGATCATGCCGCCCGTGGGTTGCGGCGCCGCTCCAGGCGTCAGCAGCGTCGACCCCGCAACCGGCGTACCCTCCGCGGCGTCGACCACGGTCCAATCCGCCTGGAAGAGCTGGCTCTTCGCTGCCGAAGCGTCTGGCGTCTCCGCCGACACCGCACGTTTGAGTGCCTCGTCTATGCGTCCCACACCTGCACCTTTAGAGAAGGCTGTTCCAGAGCTTCAGATTCCACGCAACGTATCCGGCCACGGCCACGCAGAGGGCGCCGATGACCGAGACGACGAGGCGACGCTTGCGGTCGCGTGCCTTCTCGGCAGCGGTTTCGATGTAAGGCACTGTCGCAAGCACCGGCAGGGACAGGCTCTCGAGCACATCTGTTTCGGTCCGGAAACTGCGATCCCTTATCTCGAGCAGCGCAGCGAGTCCGAGGCCGATCAGGAGACCCGCCAGGAGGCCGCCTGCGTTGTATCGCACCCGCAGTGACTGTACTGGACGCACCGGGACCTGAGCAGGATCAACGATCCGGAAGCGTTCGCCGATGTCCTGATCTTCGAGGTTGGCGGCCAGATCAGCGGCGGTACTCTTGGTGAGCAGCTCACGGTAAGCCGCTTGCATCGTGTCGTAGTCGCGCGTCAGCTTGACCCACTCCGACTCGAGACCTGGAACCGCTTCCAGTCGACGCTGGTACTCCGCGATCTCGCCGCGCACGCGGCGCTCCTCGGCCTCCCTGAAGCCGATCTGGCGATCGAGACTCTCGATCTCCGCGGCCATCTCGCGCAGACGCTCGCGGCGCGCCAATTCGGCCGGAGTCAGGACGCCTGACGGGGCAGCGGTGTTGGGCTCGCGCGTGGCCGCCACCTGTGCTTCCGCGGCAGCCTTCGGCTCGAGTTCCGCGACCTGACGCCTGGCGCGGACGACGTCAGGATGATCGGGCTTGTAGCGGGTCTCGAGGCCATTCAAGTTGGCGCGCGCTGCGGCCAACTGTTGCTGCGCGGTGGCGCCGACCGCTGGCGCGCTGCCTGCCTGGGCCACCGCGACCGGTGTGGGCGGCGGCTCGCTGGCGGCCTCACGGTAAAGCCGCTCGAGCATCTGCTTCCGGTCGCGGTCCCTCGCGATCGACTCGACGAGGCTCTGCGCTTGCAGCTGGGTGCTCGACAGGGACTGGACATTGGACTGGGTCTGCGTCGGAAGTTCCTGACCGTGACGCTGCCGGAAGGCTTCGAGCCGTTGCTCCTGCACCTCGAGTTTGGTCCTTGCGTCGGCGAGCTGAGTCTCAAGGAACCGGTTGGTCGCGCCGGCCAGCGCCCCACGGTCCCTTATGTTCTGGTCAACGAAGATCTCGCCCAAGCGCTGAGTGACTTTCGCCGCGAGTGCGGGATCGGTATGTACGAAGCGGACGCGGAAAGCCGCCGGCTGAGGTACCTGCCCCGCCCGTGCCCGGGCGTTCTCCCGGACCACGTTGATGCTCTCGCGCATCTTCGCAATCACTTCTTCCTGCGGCAGCGCCTCGATTTCTTGAGGGTAGAGACCGAACTCCTCGATCAACTGCAGCAGGTTCGTGCGGCTGAGCACCTGCACCTGCAGCGCGTCGAGTCGGCGGTCCGTTTCGAGCGTGACCGTAGTGCGCACGAACGAGTCTGGCACCCGCTGAGGGTCGATGGCGATGAGCATGTCCGACTCGTACATGTTCGGCAGCTGCGACGAGTAGACGAGCGCTCCAAAGAGTGTGACCACCGGGGGCAACACAACGAGCCAGGCCCGGCGACGGGCCATGTTCAGTAGTTCTACGGCGGTGAGTCTCTTGCCTGGTAACATGACCGAGCACCTGCGTCAGAAGCGTCCGTAAAGCGGCAGCCAGAAGGTCAGGCCGACTCTGACGGAATTGCGGCCGAAGTTTGTGGGAAACGACGACGGCACCACGGAGACGTTCTGGAATTCATGGTTGTTGTAGCTGTAGAGCACAGTGACCCCGACTCTCGTGCCGAACCCGTAGCGGAGCATCGCGTCGATCATCGTCTGGTCGAATGCGCCCCGCGCGCCGACCAGTGTCCGTCCCTGCGAGTAGCCGCCGGTGATGTCGAAGGTCAATCGGCGCCGGGCGGTGCCATCAAGGCTCACGAGGACGGCGTTCGAACTGAACGGTTCCGGGGACAGGCCAAACAACACGGTGACATCCCGTCGGGTGGTGAGCGACATGCCCCACGACGAGACCACGCCCAGCCGGACCGAAGCGGACACGGTTGGCGAAGTGAGTTGGATGTCCGATTGACCGAGGGGGCCGCTGGCGTCGACTCTCGCTGCGCCGCCCCCGGCCATGAAAGCCAAGCTGCGCCGCGGCGAGAGGCGTCGCTCGTAGCGCAGGCGGCCTTCGGCCGTCTGAACACCGAGGCGCTGCTCGAATCCGTCGTCGAGGCGCTGCGGATTCGAGAGGTTCCGGTAGCTGAGTTCGAAGGCGGTGTTGCCGGTAGGCCTCCAGGCATGTTCCAGCGCCGTCGTGCGCGCCCGACTCTCGAAGCCCACACCGGACAGCGGTCGCAGCCAGGATACGCTGTAGCCGATGCTTGTCCGCTGACGCGGCGTCCAGCTGTAGGAGGTGTCGCCGCCGACTTGAGAGGCCAGCCACCGCTGCGACGTGAGCGACGGCCGGAAACTGGCTGGCGCCTCCAGCCCGGTGCTCGACCCGGTCTGCCCGGTGGAGACGTTGCGGCCAAGCGTATCGAACGTCCCGAACAGGAAAGCAGGCTCGTATGAACTTTCGGCCATCATGTTCAGCCGTGAACGTCGTCCGATGTTGGTCGTGCCTCGCAGCTGTCCGCTGCCTCT
This sequence comes from Luteitalea sp., assembly GCF_022842525.1. Lineage (NCBI taxonomy): Bacteria > Pseudomonadati > Acidobacteriota > Vicinamibacteria > Vicinamibacterales > Vicinamibacteraceae > Luteitalea > Luteitalea sp. Next base: position 22,018 of record NZ_JALHPM010000060.1, on the reverse strand, counting down.
GATGAGGCGGTAGGAGGGCAGGCCTCCGCCGACCTGCTGCTGGCTCACGGATCCCGAACCGACGCCGACGAGCGACCGTTCGGGCCGGCCGACGCGATAGCTCAGCGTGGCCGCGCCGGTTGCGACGTAGCCGCTTTGGATCGGCACGAGGGAGTCGCCCTCCGCGGTCGTCTCGGTGATGCGATTGTCCTCGTATCCGCCATCCTGGTCGAACGTCACGCTCAGCTGCGGCGCCGCGACCGTGCCGCTGCCGCTGCCGAAGAGGCCGGACGAACCACCTGGCGGGCCTTGGACGACCTGCGCGCCTGCTCGACACACGAGTCCCACCAGAACGACGAACATCGTGCAGGAGACCCGCGGGGCGATCACAGGAGGGCCGCCTTAAGGAACGACAACGGTGTCGCCGGGACGCAGCACGATGTTCTGCTCCAGGCTCTTTCCGGCCGTCACTTCCCGGTAGTTGAACTTGAAGCGTTCCGTACGCCCGTTGACCGTTCGAAGGATGGAGATGTTCTTGGCGTTGGCGTACTCGGTGAGGCCGCCGGCAAGCGCCAAGGCCTGCACCACGTTCAAGGGACCCTTCAGGACATGACCTCCAGGGCTGGTGACCCGACCGGTCACGAAAATGCGGCGACTGTTGATCGCGCGGACGACCACGACGACGTTCGGGTCCGTCAGGTACTTGCCAGCGTGAGTCATGATTTCTGCCTGCAGATCCTGCGGACGCTTACCGGCGGCTTGAACCTCGCCGATGACCGGCAGTGTGATCTTGCCGTCCGGTCGTACGGTGACGTCGCCACTCAGTTCCGCTTCGCGCCAAAAGACGACGCCGAGCACGTCCTCCGGGCCGATCGTGAAGTCGGCGCTCACGTCGGCGGCGCTGGGCTGCGCGGACGGCGCGGCGGGTGAAGCCACCTGCGCGGCTCCGGCCATATCGATCGTGGCGCCCAGGACGACGAGCGCAAGAGTGAGGCGTGTGATGTGCATCACGAGAAGAAGGAAAAACGCCGCCTGAGTCGCGGCGTGGATGAACCGAACATGAGCCGCTCGACTGGGACGACCGCCGACTCAGCGGGTGCCTCGGCGACCTGACCAAGCGCTGCGGGCGCGGTGTTGAGGTCAAAATCGCTGCAGACTTCGTGCACGATCTCAGCCGACACGGGCTTCACCTGCGCGGCGAAACCGCCAATCAGCGCATTGTCGCAGATGACGTTGATGGTGCGCGGGATACCTTTCGAGCCGCTGAAGACCGCCAGGACCGCATCGCGCGTAAAGATTTCGCTCGGTGCGCCACCCGCAATGCGCAGGCGGCCCGAAATGTACGACGCGGTCTCGGGCAAGGTGAGCGGGCCCAGCTCACAGCGCAGTGCGACGCGCTGCTTCAGCTGACGGAGCGAGGTCTCGTTGAGCCGGTCGGCCAACTCCGGCTGACCGCACAGCACGATGTTCAGCAGTTTCGTCGTGGACGTTTCGATATTGCCCAACAGGCGAATCTCTTCGAGCAACTCGTGTGGCATGCTTTGTGCCTCATCGACAATGAGTCCCGTCAAGCCGCCGGCGGCGAAGCGCGTTTCCACCGCCTGCTGGAGGCCCGCAAGAAATCGCGTCTTCGATGTGGCGGCATCGGGCGAGAGGTCAAATTCGCGGGCGAGAAACTCGTAGAACTCCTGACGCCCCAGCGTTGGATTGTTTATCAGGACATAGCGGCTTTGCGTGTCGCCTATCCCGGCGAGCGCCGTTCGCACCAACGTGGTCTTCCCGGTGCCCGCCTCGCCCAAGACTAGGGTGAAGCCTTTGGATGCGGCCAGTGCGTAGCGAAGGTTGCTGAGCACCTCGCCCTGCCTGGCAGTCAGGAACACGAAACGAGGATCGGGCGTCAGATCGAAAGGGGCCTCTTCGAGTCCGTAGAAGGCCCCGTACAAGGGCGCGGTCTTCCACGTGCTTTTGTCTGTTGGCAAGGCCATGTTCGTGTTATCGACGGCTGGGCCGATCATTCTTGAGCGCAACGCGACGTCCGCAATCCCCTCTGCAAAGGTGAAGCCGGAACAGCTCAGCCAGAATCATGACACATAAGTCATTATTTAACAACTAGATACGGAGCACGGAGCTTGTGAAGAGACGGCCTGCTTTCGGCCCGACGACAGTAAATGGCCATGCCAACGACAACTTAAGTCACCCGGAAAGGCGACAAATTTCCTGCCTCAGCCTCAATCTTGTATAGATGAGCTACCTGTCTGCCGACTGCGTCGCGCCGCCGTTCTCGTCGGCCAGGTCGGTGGCGGCTCGGAGGTGATGGGCGGAAGCGCCGTAAACTATGCTGGCATCGAGTTCGACTCGGGGTCGGTGTCTCCGGTGTTAGCCTTGTCTGCCGGAGCACCTTCGCGCTGAGGGACCTCACGGTCTTCGGCGGGTCCGGTGACTCGCTCATGTTTGCGCCGGGAGTGGCTGTGAGTGTGATCGAACTGACCGAGGAGCAACTGAAGCTGCAGAAGGCCGCGATTGCCTTCGCGCGTGAGTCGCTGACCAGCAACATGGTCGCGCGGGACCGCGAGTCACATTTCGACCGCGACGCCTGGCGGCGTTGCGCCGACTTCGGCGTGCTGGGCATGCCCATTCCCCAGGAATACGGTGGGCTGGGGCTGGGCCTCACCGAGCTGCTGGCCGTGATGGAGGGCCTGGGCCGTGGAACCCGGGACCAAGGTCTGCTCTTCTCGTTGAACGCGCATCTGTGGACCAATCCGATCCCGATCCTGCTCTACGGCACGGCCGAGCAACGCCAGAAGTACCTGCCGCCGCTGTGCGACGGCACGCTCATCGGCGCCAACGCGGCGTCCGAGCCCGACTCCGGGTCGGATGTGTTCTCGATGCGCACCCGCGCGACCCGTGAGGGCGACTTCTACGTCCTCAACGGCAGCAAGACCTTCGTCTCCAATGCGCCGGTCGCCGATCTGTTCGTGGCCTACGCCACGGTGAATCCGGCCCTGGGCTCGATGGGCATCACCGGCTTCATCGTCGAGCGGGATACACCCGGACTCACCGTGAGCCCGCATCTCGAGAAGATGGGTCTGCGGACGTCGCCGATGGCTGAGGTGATCTTCGACAACTGCCGGATCCCGGTCTCGCAGCGGTTGGGCCGTGAAGGCCGCGGCGTGGCGGTCTTCGAGTGTTCGATGGAGTGGGAACGCGGCTGCATCCTCGCCAGCTGCCTTGGCGTAATGGAGCGCCAGCTCGAAGACTGCCTGGCACACGCGCGGGCGCGCAAACAGTTCGGCAAGTCCATCGGCAAGTTCCAGTCGGTGGCCAATCGGCTGGTCGACATGCGCGTCCGCATCGACACCTGCCGGCCGCTCATCTACCGGATCGGCGTCCTCAAGGACCGTGGCGTGGATGCCACGACCGAAGCTGCGATCGCCAAGCTGTACGTCTCGGAAAGCTACGTGAAGTCGTGCCTCGACGCGGTGCAGATCTTCGGTGGCTACGGCTACATGACTGAGCAGCAGGTCGAGCGGGACCTGCGCGACTCGGTCAGCAGCACCCTGTACTCGGGCACATCCGAGATCCAGCGCAACATCATCGCCAAGGGTCTCGGCCTGTGATCAGTGCAGGGTCCGCAGCCGTCGCCCGGCCCGCGGGGACGGTGACCACCGACGGTGGTCAGGGCGTGGCGGCGTGGCTGCCGGCCTGGCTGCAGCTCGGGCTGGCGGCGGTGGTCGTCTATCTGTACGACATCGAGAACACGGCGTTCCTGCGGGTCTTCCTGCTGGCGACCGTCGGCTTCGCCATCAACGCGGCGCTGCCGCTGACCTACCGGCTGCCCTTCTTCACGGTGATGTCGATGGGCGGGGCCTTCCTGGTGTTCAGTACGATCGACGCCCTCTGGCTGCTCGGGTCCGGCGTGGTGCTCATCGGCCTGGCCAACCTGCCGTGGCGGATGGCCGCCCGGGTCGGCTTGCTGTTGGCCGTGGGTGTCGGCCTGGCGGCGTCACGGGCTGGAGTGATCGGGGCCCCGTGGTCGGCATCGCTGTGGCCGATCCTCGGGTCGATGTTCATGTTCCGCCTGGTGCTGTACGTGATGGCCACGAAGGGGGATCCGCCGGCGGGGCGCACGTGGTGGTCTCTCTCGTACTTCTTCATGCTGCCGAACCTGGTGTTCCCGCTGTTTCCAGTGGTTGACTACCAGACGTTCCGGCGCACCTACTACGACAAGGACGCCCGCGGCATCTACGAGCTGGGCATGCTGTGGGTGGCGCGCGGGGTGGTGCACCTTGTGCTCTATCGCTTCGTCTACCACAACCTCGTGGCCGACGCCGAGTCGGTGGCGACGCTCGGCGACCTCGTCCAGTTCATGCTGGCCACGCTGCTGCTCTATCTGCGGGTATCCGGCCAGTTTCATCTGATCGTCGGCATGCTGCACCTGTTCGGGTTCCGGCTGCCAGAGACGCACAAGCTGTATCTGCTGGCCAACAGCTTCACGGAGTTGTGGCGACGCATCAACCTGTACTGGACCGACTTCATGATGAAGACGGTCTTTTACCCCACCTATTTCCGCGTGAAAGCCCGGGGCCCGAAGGCGGCATTGGTCATCTCCACGGTCGTGGTGTTCGTCGTCACCTGGCTGCTGCACTCGTATCAGTGGTTCTGGCTTCGAGGCGGCTTTCCGCTGACGCCGCAGGACACGCTGTTCTGGGCCGTGCTCGGCGGCTTCGTCGTGTACGGCGGCCTGGCCGAGTTGAACGCCGACAAAACGACGCGCCGGATCGGCGGACATCAGGGCTGGAATCGTCGACAGGGCTTTCAGACGGCCGTCACCTTCACGATGTTCTACACGCTCTGGTCACTATGGAGCACCGAGTCGATGAGCCTCTGGCTCTGGATGCTCGGCTCGGCGGTGAATGTGGACCTCAAGGGCGTGGTGCTGTTGGGCGGGGCCTTCGCCATCATCATGGTGCTCGGCGGCTTCGACTGGAAGACACGTGCCCCCCTCCAGGGGTGGACCGCCGTCGCCTTCAGCCCCCTCTCGCGCACCGTGGTGCCGCTGCTCGTGCTGTGCGCACTGGCGCAGCCGGTAGTGCGGGCCGCCATGCCTCCGGCAGTCGCGGATGCCGTGCGGACCATGCGCGCCACCGGGCTGAACGCCCGCGACCTCACGACACAGCACAAGGGTTACTACGAGCAGCTCGATGTGCGCGCCCAGCTCGATACGCCGGTGTCGCTCGACGGCCGCAAGCGCGATGCGTCGTGGCAGACACTCGATCAGCTCGGCGTGCTGAACGGTCGGTCCGACCTCATGCTGCGTGATCTCAAGCCGTCACGAAGCACCACCTGGAACGGTCAGCCCTTCACTACCAACCGCTGGGGCATGCGCGACCAGGACTACGAACGGGACAAAGCGCCCGGAACGCTGCGTATCGCCATCCTCGGTCCCTCGCACGTCATGGGCAACAACGTCGCCGATGCGGATGTGTTCGAGCGCCTCGTGGAGGCGTGGCTGAACCGCGACGGCGTCGGTGGCTATGAGCGGGTCGAGGTGCTGAACTTCGGAGTGGACGGTTATTCCCTTCCTCAGCAGCTGGCGCTGCTCGAAGACCGCGTGTTCGCGTTCTCACCAGACGTCGTCATCGCGACCCACTACAAGGACAACCGCGACATGACCGAAGGCTTCCTGTTGAAGGTGTCAGAACAGGGCATCCCAGTGAGCGTGCCCGAGGTCCAGGACATCATGGCCGGCGCGCTCCTCCTCGATCCTGGTCATGCCGGGTTGCCTCTACCGTACGCGTTCGTGCGGCGTGCCTCAAGCGCCCTCGGCGTACCGAGTCGGATGCCATACGGCGAAGCCCGTTCGCGGGCGCGCCGCATTGCCGACGACGTTCTTGCGGTTTCGTTCCGGCGCTTCGCCGAGATCACCCGCGCACGAGGTATCGCTCCTGTGGTGCTGGCGCTGAACGTGGTGCTCGACAACGTACCGGACGAGGTGCCCCTGCAACGGGTCCTCGACGACGCGCGGCTACCAGTGTTCGATCTGTTCGACGTCTATCCCGAAGAACAACGTCCAGCGCTGCGCGTGGCGCCGTGGGACGACCACCCGAACGCCGCCGGCCATCGCCTCATCGCCGAGGCTCTCTACAGCAAGCTGACCGGTTTCCTCGCATCGGGCGCGCTACAGCAGGCGACCGCTGTGCTCCCCCGAAGACCCTGATCGCCATATCGGAGAGCCTGTTCATGAACAACACGCGTGAAGTGGTCAAGCAGTTCATCCTCGAGAACTTTCTGCCGGGAGAAGACCCGAAGAACCTCACGGATGACACCGAACTGAAGGAAAGCGGCATCCTCGACTCGTTGTCGACCCTGAAGCTCGTGACGTTTCTCGAGGAACACTTCAAGATCGAGCTGGAGGCGAGCGATCTCGATGCCGGCAATCTGTCGTCTGTGCGCAGCATCGCGAGCCTAGTCGGGTCGAAGACCACCGGCCAAAGCAATTGAGGCCCTCATGAGCGCGACGACCTGCCTGACCGATCTTCTCGAGCACTCCGCCCGTCAGTACCCGGACAAGATTGCCGTGTGCGTGCCCGGTGGCGGCAGTGTGACCTACCGCGAGCTCTCGGTGTTGTCGGATCGGCTCCGCGATCGCCTGTGGCTCGCCGGTGTGCGGCCTGCCGACCGCGTCGCCTTCCGCCTGCGCAAGTCGCTCGATTCGGTGGTGTCGCTCTTCGGGATCATGAAGGCGGGCGCAGCCTACGTGCCGGTAGACGCGGAATCGCCGGCACCGCGCGGCGCTTACATCATGAACGACTGCGCGGTGAAGGCCGTCATCACCGAGCGCGACCTCGCCCCCGGCCTCACGGCGGAACTGACGGCACTGGGAGCATCGCCGCATGTCTTCGCGCTCGACCCCGCCGAACCTGGGCTGCCGATCCGCAGCTTGCTGGACGCCTTGGACGCGGCCGGCGTTGCGCCTCCGGTGCCATCGCCACCGGTGCAGCCGGACGACATCGCCTACATCCTCTACACGTCGGGTTCCACTGGGCAACCCAAGGGCGTCGTGCTGTCACACCGCAACGCCGCCAGCTTCATCGACTGGATCTCGGACGTGTTTGCGCCGGAATCGACTGACACCTTCTCGTCGCACGCGCCCTTCCACTTCGATCTGTCGATCCTCGATATTTTCGTCCCGATAAAGCACGGGGCGCGCCTGGTGCTCATCGGAGAGGCGCTGGGCAAAGATCCGGGCGCCCTGGCCCCGGCGATTGCCACCGAAGGCATCACCATCTGGTACTCGACACCGTCGATCCTCAGTCTACTTGCCGACTACGGCAAGCTCGACCAGTATGATTACTCGAAGCTCCGGATCGTCTACTTCGCCGGCGAGGTCTTCCCCATCCCGCGGTTCCGCACCTTGCGCGCCTTCTGGCCGCAGCCGCGCTTCGTAAACCTGTACGGGCCCACGGAGACCAACGTGTGCACGTTTTATGAAGTGCCTGCCGATGGGTCGTGGGAACAGATGGCCACGTTCCCGATCGGTGCGATGTGCGTGCCCAATGAGGGAAGAGTCGTCGACGAAGACGGTAAGGCGGTCGCTTACGGCGCGGAGGGTGAACTCATCGTTGCCGGGCCCAACGTGATGCAGGGCTACTGGAACCTGCCGGAGCAGAACGCCCGGGCATTCTTCACCGACGCTGCCGGCCGGAAGTGGTACCGCACCGGCGACATCGTCGCCGAGGAGGCGAGTGGGCAGTTTCGGTATTTGGGTCGGCGTGATCGCATGGTCAAACGCCGCGGTTATCGTGTGGAGCTGGGAGAGATCGAAGTAGGCCTGTTGAAGCACCCCGACGTGCGCGAGGCCGCGGTGGTCGCCGTGGCACATCCTGAGAGCGGCGTGCAGATCGTGGCCGCCGTGAGCTGCTCGGCCGGAAAGCGGCTGTCGATCATCGAACTCAAGATTCACTCGGCAAAGAATCTTCCGCCATACATGATTCCCGACAGGTTTTCCGTTCTTGAAGCTCTCCCGCGGACGTCCACCGACAAGGTCGATTACCAAGCGTTGAAGGCCTCGGCGTGATCCGACGTCTGGTTCGCCCCGGCAACTGCTTGGGATGGTGCCCCTGATGTGCCGACGAGGAACCGGCGTGCCGAAACACTCTGTCGTCCTGCTGCCGTGCATGAGAGGCCGCGAGTTCGTGCGCGACATCGCGACGACGACGCTGTTCCTGCCGTCGGATGACTTGCGCCTACGAACGGGCCACAGCTTCTTCGTCGACGGAGGCCGGCAATGAGCGTCGAATGCCGCTGGGATCTCCGCGCCTTGCTCGGCGAAGGCCCGGTGTGGACGGCGCGCGACAACGCGCTCTGGTTCGTTGACATCAAGCGTCACGCGCTTCACCGCTACGACCCCGCCACCGACAGCCGGCGCAGCTTCGCGGCTCCGGCGCAGTGCGGGTTCGTGCTGCCGAGTGCCGACGGGAAATTCATCGCCGGGCTGGAAGGCGGTCTGCACCGATTCGATCCGGCTACTGGCGCGTTCGAGTTGCTGACGGTCGTCGATCCCGACCGTCCGGGCAACCGGCTGAACGACGGCGTCGTCGATCCCCGCGGCTATCTTTGGTTCGGGACAATGGACGACGCTGAGCACGAATCGAGCGGCAGGTTCTACCGCCTCGACGACGATGGCCAGGTGCGCCAGCGTGGCTTTGGGTGCCCCATCACCAACGGGCCGGCCTTCAGCCCCGACGGCCTGACCGGATACTTCGTCGACACGCTGGCTCGCAAGGTCTGGGCCTATGACGTTGACGCGCAGGGACAACTCGACGGCCGACGTCTGTTTGCCGCGTTTGACGAGGGCCTGGGCTACCCGGATGGGCCTACCGTGGACGACGACGGACACGTCTGGATCGCGCTTTACGACGGCTGGGGCGCGCGGCGCTATTCGCCGGCCGGCGTGCTGGTTGAGACGGTGCGCCTGCCGGTGGCCAATGTCACCAAGCTCGCGTTTGGAGGCGTCGACCGCCGCACGGTGTTCGCGACGACCGCCGCGCAGAAACTCGGTCCCGACGCATTGGCACACCAGCCTCTGGCTGGCGGCCTCTTCGCGTGGCGGGCGTCCATCCGTGGGCTCGTCGACGTGGAGATTCAGCACGGGATCTGAGCCGTCCCGGCGGGAGCTCTCGCGCCGTGCTGCACTTCGCGGTCTAGTGTCTGCTCAATCGTCGAACGCAGGGGTCGTCTCGCGGCAACCGATCAGGAACGCATCCGCCACCAGCCGGAGCGGGACGAGATCGACGTCGCTGGCGCCCGTCCGGACGAGCTCGTGGAACCGTTCGTAGAGGGCCGGATACTCGCGGTCCGGCAAGGGGGCGACGGTGTCGCCCGGCAGTGACAGGCTTGCCCCGCCGTGCGCCAGCAGGAGCGGGCCTTCGTCGGTCTCCACTCGAATGTCCCACGTCTGGTGCCCGGTCTGGCGCCAGTCGAGATTCATGCTGACCGGCGCGCCGGCGGCCGTGCGCAGGCGCAGCCGGGCAGCAATCGGCGCGGCGCGGTTCAACGGCACCGCGAGGGTGGCTGCGTCGACCCGGAGCGGGCTCGGCAGGATGGCCGTTGCGATCGACAGCGCATTGATACCAGGATCGAAAACCCCAAGTCCCCCCGGCTCCCAGATCCAGCGCTGACCCGGGTGCCACGTCCGGACGTCCTCACGCCAGTCGATCGACGCGCCGAGCACCGTGCGGCCGAGTAGCCACTCGCGCGCTGGAGCGACTCCCGAAGCGAAGCGGGAATGCCAGGCGGCAAACAGCGTCGTGCCAGCACGCGCGGCTTGGGCAGTCAGTGCCTCCACTTCGGTCAGCGTCGTGCCTGGCGGCTTCTCGAGCAATACATGAAGGCCGGCGGAGATCGCCTGAGCCGCCAGGGCGCTGCGAACTTGCGGCGGCGTGCAGAGTGCCACCGCGTCGAGTGCAGGGCGTGTGTCGAGAAGGGCGTCGAGGCTCCTGAAGTGAGGGATACCGGGCAGTCCGGCGTCGTCTGGACTCACCGTGGCCGTCAGTGTGAATCGGTCCTCGACCGCCAAGGCCGGCAGATGCTGCTCGCGGGCGACCTTGCCGAGACCCACCACCGCGATCCGGACTGTTGCCGCTCTCTTTGGGCTGATCATGATGGGCAACCTCCGCTGGGCGGCTCGCACCGACATGATAGACGAGAGGCCCGCCGGCGACCTCGCGGATGGGCACGATCGTCTAGCGATCCCCTGGGGCGCCTCCGTCACCTAGTCGCCGCTGCTGCAGCCCGGCGACGTGCCGAGCATGTGCTGCTTGTCGTGGTGCGGAAGCGCGGATGCGCAGCGTCTCGGTGCGGAAGGTCGATGACCTCCCGAATGTGCTCGGTCTCGCGGGGATCCAGCGGTGACGGCGCACTGCCGCGAACGTCGCTATCTCGAGCGAACGATGACTTCGTTGGAGGGAACGCTGACGCCGGATCCGCGGACCGCCCGCACGCGAACGAAATACGTCCCTGGCGGGGCGGTGGCCGTCAACGAGAGTGCACCGCCCACGTTGATGACGGCGATGTCCGCGGCCCCGGTGGCCGAGCCGGCTTCGATGATGTACGTGTCCGCTCCGCCCGCCGGCGCGGCCCAGGAGAGCGTCACCGACGAGCCCGCCACCGTCGCGGCCAGCGCCGACGGCGCACCGGGTGGGGCAGCGCCACCGACGTGGAATGACACGTCGGGTGAGGGCGGCCCGATACCCACGGCGTTACCGGCGTGAACTCTGGCGAAGTACGTGCCGGGCGGCACGGCGCCAGAGACGCTCCGCGCGGCGCCGAGCGGATAGTCGCTCAAGATATTCGACGCCCCCGGTGCGGTGCCGACCGAAATCCGGTAATTGAGGGCGACACCGCCAGCGTCGGGTGGCGCCCAACTGATACTGGCCGTGGCGCCATTCACGCTTGCCTGGACTGCCGTCGGAGCGCCCGGTGAATTCGCCAGATCAACCACGACCTCACCCGAGGACGGCCCTTCGATGCCGGCGTCCGTGTACCCCCGGACGGAGACGTAGTAGATGCCCCCGGGCGGCAGCGGCAGCACCACGCTCGTAGCACTGCCCACATCGAGCACTGCTTGGGCTGAACCCGGATTCGTGCCAACAGAGACCCGGTACCCCGCGGTGAAACCGTCCGTGTTGCGATCCCACGCGGCCGTGATCGGAATCTGAGCGGCCGCCGCCGAGACCAGCGCCAGACTCGCCGCAAGCGCCAGTGCACCCACGCGCAGGACGCTCCGCACGGCGGCAGCCCGGCGCAGGGCCCACGGAATTCGAGCGTGTTGGACGGCCAGTGTCATGACAAACCGGGAGACAGGCTGGTCGGGTTTACAAGAATCGGGCCATTCCGATTCGGCGATTCGCGCGGTCCGAAATGCGGCGGGTTTCAATGAACGAAGGCCCTGGCCGACGCATCCCGTCAGCCAGGGCCCATGTAATTTGTGCCCGGTCGCTGCCCTAATTCTGGACGACGCCGAACGGATTCGTAATCGCTACCGGACGAGAACCTCGTTCGATGGCAGACCCGGGCCACGCCCGTTCACGGCCCGCACACGGATGTAGTAGGTCCCCACCGGCGCCTGAGCGGAGAACGTCGTCGCCGTGCCCACCTGCACCCTGGCCAGGTCCGACAGTCCCGGGGCGCTGCCCGCTTCGATGATGTAGCCGCCGACCGAGGAGCCGGCCGGGGCGTTCCACCGCAGATTGACGGTCGAATTCACCCGCGAGGCCACCAGGGTGTTGGGGGCACCAGGAGCCCCGGGGGGCACCAGCACGAGGTCCGGCGTGGGGTCGGAATCGCCGTAGTCGTTCTCGGCTCGCAGACGCACGTAGTAGGTGCCCGACGGAATCGGTGCGCTGAAGCTCGTGACCCGCCCGAGCTTCACCGTGGCGACATCGGCCAGGCCGGGAGCGGTTCCTGCTTCGAGCACGTAGTTGGTCGGCACGTCTTCAATCGCACCGTCGGCGGAGGCGGCCGTCCACGACATCACCGCCGTCGTGCCAATCCAGGTGACGGTAAAGCCCCGGGGCGACACCAGCGTGCGGCCGATCTTGAACTGGAAGAGGTTGGAGTAGCCGCTCGTTCCGGCAGCGTTGGTCGCACGAACACGCGCGTGGTAGCGGCCCCTCGGCAGGTCCGCGGCCACGGAGGTGATGTTGCCCACGTTGTAGCCGCTCGCAAGCATCTGCGTCGTGCCGGACAGACCGAGGTCGATGAGATATCCGGTCGGCGCTCCGCCGGTGGCTGCGAGTTGCCAGGCGAAGGTCGCTCGGGAACCGCTCACCGCCACCGTCATGTTCGTCGGTGCGCCAGGCAGCGGGCTGGTCGGTGGGGCCACGGTCACGGTAGCGCTTCTGGTCACGGTGGCGCCCGTGCTGCTCGTCGCAATGATGGTGAACGTCGTCGTGGTCGCGACGGCGACCGAGGCGGAGCCGGTGAGTGACACGCCCACGCCGTTGATGGTCGCGCTCACCGCGTTGGCCGTCTGCCACGACACCAGTGCCGTCGTCGAGTTCTGAAGCGAGGCCGTGATGGTAGCCGTCGGCGCCGGCACCGGAGTGACCGTAACCGTCGCGCTTTGCGTAGCGGTCGTGCCAGCGGCGTTGCGCGCGACGATCGTGAAGGTGGCCGTGGCGGTCACTGGCACCGTGCTCGTGCCGCTCAGGGCCACGGTCGCGCCGTTGATAGTGGCACTCGTGGCGTTGGTGGTCTGCCAACTGACGATGGCGTTCGTGCCCTGCAGCGTTGCCGTGATCTGCGCCGTCGGTGCGGCGGTCGTGGTCCGCAGGTCGATGGTCGCCTCGTTCGAGGGCGGGCCCTGCTGCGCCGACGTGTTGTAGGCGCGAACGACGAAGTAGTAGATCGAGCCGCGGTTCAGCGTGAGCTGGGCGCTCACCTGGCTGCCCGCGTCGTACGACCACTGATACGTGCCCGGGGACGTGCCGTAGTGCACGACATAGCCGGCAGTCAGTGCGTCGGTGTTGCGGTCCCAGGCCGCCGTGACTGTGGTCGTCTGCGCGGACGCAGTAGAGGCGGAGACGGTGATGAGCGCGACCGCGAGTGCACCCACCAGGCCGGCGTATGAGTGCCGCAGCATCTTTCGACCGCGGCAGAAGGCATCAACGAGTACAGAAGTCCCCACAGGCATCACCACCGTCCCCGCCGCGCGGAGACCACTGAACGAAGTTCGGGATTGATCGGCGCCCAGGGGGAGTTGGGCGATGCGGGTGAGGGATACCCGCGAAAACACGCTCCAAGATCCGGGCCAGCGTGTGGTGCGGCCGTTTTCGGTGGATGCGAGTTCCATGACACCCCGAGGAGTGCCAGAAGCGCGCCAGCCAACGTCCGCAGGCTTTAGGATCGCGTAAGTCTCTTGTAATCAGAGACTTATGTGGTGCCTTTCGCCAGTGTGCCGGGCCCGGTGGACGCACCGTACATTTCAGATTTGGCAGGAGGCCTTCGATTGCGTGTGCAAAGGGCGGCCCGCCACGGGCACCTTGGCACGAAAACCCACTGGCGCGTTTCTACTCGGTGCGTTGGAGACCGATACACTGCGGGCCGGCTGACCGCGCGCAGGCGTGCGCAGAACGCGCGAAGACCGGGGACGATGCGCGGTGGGCTACTGACTGCCCGTCAGCAGGTGACCCAGTTCGGCCGCCCCTTGCTTGAAGAGCTGCAGAATCTGGCCACTGGTACGGAACTCGTCGAGGATCGCGGCGCGGCGGCTCGTGCGCAGGTCGCCGATCACGTAGGCGAGCACGCTGGCCATGACATCGCCTTCTTCGGTGCCCGTGGCTTCGAAGCGCTTGCGGTAGCCCTGCAGCACGGATTCGAACGAGGCATCGTGCCAGCGCTGCACGCCGGGTTCGAGCTGCAGGAAGTCGTCGAGGGCGGCGGTGAAGGCCGGTGCCGGATCGCGCTGCCAGAACGTGACGTCGGCGCCGAACTCGGGCACGCGCAACGGCAGGTAGATCGTGGCACCAGCGGGCACGGCGCGCGTGAGCGCCGGATTGAAGCGCTGCACCTCGCTCGCGGTGAGGCTGGTGCGTTTCGTGATCTCGCCGGCCGGCACCGCGCGGGCCGTCCGCATCGCGAAGATGCGCTCCTGCGGTACGGTCGAGCGCAGCTGCCGCACCGTGAGCGTGTTGCCGAAGACCATCTCGGCGTAGCGGAACGAGCGGATGCCGTAGGTGCGGTAGAGGTCGCGATAGCCGCGCAGGTCCACCTGGCGCAGGTCGCGCGCGAACTGCGAGCCGCGGAAGTACTGCTCGGGCACGGTGGCGCCGCCCAGGCGCTCGCCGTTGATGAGCGCGCGGCCCACGTTCACGCCGCCCGAGTGATGTTCCGACAGCGCCGGGATGAAGCTGCCGTACATCGTGCCGAGGATCGACAGGTAGGCGGCGCAGTAAGGCGCCTGCGTGGTCTGGTTGAAGGCCTCGATGACGGCCGGCGACAGCCGGTCGAGTGTCTGCCAGTTGCGGCGCAGCCACTGGCAGAGCCCGAGGGCGCTCGCCCGCGACTTCGCCACGCCGTTCAGTCCCGACTCGAGGATGGCCTGCGAGAGGCCAATCTCGGCCGGCACGCCGAAGCGTTCGTAGATGCGGCTCCATTCATCGAGGAACGGCGCGTACTTCGGAATGTTGGGCAGCAGGAAGAGGCCGCGCGTCGGGTTGTGCAGCAGTGGGCCGATGGTCGGCGTGAGCAGCCGCACCACCAGATCGCGGCGGTCGTCGGGCCGCGGCGGCCACACCACGCCGTTCAGCGTGGCCGCGAGCGAGGTGTCGACGTAGAGGGCATCACGGCCCCAGTCGCCCTTCGTCGGGAAGGTCGCAAGCAGCCGGCCGTCCTGTTCGCTGCCGAACGCGATGCGTCCGTCGGGGATGGTGAAGATGTGCTGCCAGAAGCGGTAGGCGGGCCGGAACGCCTGCACGACCGTGAGGTCGTCCTTGAGGCGGGCGTCGGCGCGGCTGAGCGGCTCGGCGCCGGCCGTGCGGCCGAGCAGCACGACAAGGGCGGCAACGAGCGCCAGCCGGTAGCGTGGGCGGAGAGATACCACGACTGCTCCTCGCTACTCTATCGGATCGTCGTCACCGATCAATCAGGGGCACGCGCGGTGGCCGGCATGGTGTAATGGTCGGGATGTCGTCGCGACTCTGCGCTGCGCTGCTGGCGCTGGCCATGGCGTCGTGCGCCCCGCAGCCCGCCACGTCGGCCATCGACCGGCTGCACGAGTGCGCGATCGAGGAAGGCCCCACCGGCGCCTACTGCGGCACGCTCAGCGTGCCCGAAAACCGCGCCACCGGCCAGGGGCGCACCATCGCCCTCAAGATCGTGGTGGCGCCGGCGCTGCGCCGCGATGCCGCGTCCGACCCGCTCTTCATCCTCGAAGGCGGGCCCGGCGCCGGCGCCGCGACACTCGCCGGCGCGCGGCTGGGCATGTTCCGCCGCTTCCGCACCGACCGCGATCTGGTGTTCGTGGATCAGCGCGGCACGGGCGAGTCGAACCGGCTCGGCTGCGATCCCTCCGTCGAGGAAATGGACGAGGTGGCGACCGACGACGACCGCGCCCTCACCCGGCTGCGCGCGTGCCTTGCGGCCCTCGACGCCGATCCGCGTCTCTACACGACGTCGATCGCGATGGACGACCTCGACGACGTCCGCCGCTTCCTCGGCTACGAGCGGATCAACCTCTGGGGCGGCTCGTACGGCACCCGCGCGGCGCTCGTCTACCTGCGCCAGCACGAGGCACAGGTGCGCAGCGTGGTGCTCGACGGCGTGGCGCCGCAGGACATGCGCCTGCCGCTCACGACCGCGCGCGACGCGCAGCGGGCGCTCGACCGCCTCATCGCCGACTGCGCGGCCGACGCCGCCTGCGCCGCCACGTTCCCGACGCTCGGCGCCGACATTCGCGCGCTCTTCACGCGCCTCGAGGCCGAGCGTCCCACGGTGACGGGCGTCCATCCGCGCACCGGCCTGCCCATCTCTTTGCCGCTCTCGCGCCGTGATGTCGCCCTGGTCGTCTTCCGCGCGCTCTACGTGCCGGAAGTGGCGTCGCTCCTGCCGCGTGTGCTCACCGACGCCGCGGCGGGGAACTACCAGGGGCTGCTGGCGCTGGCCTTCGCCTCCGCGCCCGAGGGCGACAAGCGCGACATGGCCATCGGCATGCACCTCTCGGTGGTCTGCGCCGAAGACATCCCGCGCATCACGCCCGACGACCGCGTCACGGCCGACGCCGGCGGCTTCCTCGGCGCCGCGATGTTCGATGCGCAGTACTCGGCCTGCAGCTTCTGGCCGCGGGGCGAGGTGCCCGAGAGCTACTACGCGCCCATCACGTCGGCCACGCCGGTGCTCATCCTGTCGGGGGCGGACGACCCGGTCACCCCGCCCACCTGGGGCGAGCACGTCGCGCCGCACCTCACGAACTCCCGGCACATCGTCGTGCCGGGCGCCGGCCACATCACGCTCACGCGCGGCTGCGTGCCGGCGATCGTCGACACGTTCCTGCGCACCGCGAGCGTGACGGGGCTCGACCCGGCCTGCACGGGCACGCTCACGCGGCCGCCCTTCTTCCTCACGCCCACCGGGCCGGCGGCGCCGCCCGCGCCAAAGACGCCATGATCGCCATCGACGGTCTGCAGAAACGCTTCGGCGAGGTGGTCGCCGTGCGCGGCGTGCACCTCACCGCGAGGGACGGCACCGTGACCGGCCTGCTCGGCCCGAACGGCGCCGGCAAGACCACCACGCTGCGCATGTTGTCGGGGCTGATGCGGCCCGATGCCGGCACGATCCGCGTGGACGACGTGGACGTCGTCGCCGATCCCGTGGGGGCGCAGCGCGTGATGGGCCAGCTGCCCGACTCGCGCGGCCTCTATCCGCGGCTCACCGCCCGCGAGCACATCGAGTACTTCGCCGACCTCCACGGGCTGTCGCGCGCGGTCACGAAGGAGCGCGTCGCGCGGCTCATCACGCGCCTCGGCCTCGAGGCCATCGCCGACCGCCGCGTGGCCGGCTTCTCGCAGGGCGAACGCACCAAGGTGGCGCTTGCCCGCGCGCTCGTGCACCAGCCGCGCAACGTCATCCTCGACGAACCCACGAACGGGCTCGACGTGATGAGCACGCGCGCCATGCGAGAGGTGATCCGCGGCCTGCGCGACGACGGCTGCTGCGTGATGTTCTCGAGCCACATCATGCAGGAGGTGTCGGCGCTCTGCGATCGCATCGTCGTCATCGCCGATGGCCGCGTCGTGGCCGACGGCACGCCCGACGATCTGCGCGCGCAGACCGACCGCGACAACCTCGAAGACGCGTTCGTGCTGCTCGCCGGCCTCGAACACGACCACGGAGCCTCCGCATGAGGTGGATGGGAGCGCTCTTCGCGGTCGCCCGCAAGGAAATCGTGGACGGCATCCGCGATCGCCGTTCGCTCGTGACGCTCGTCTTCTCGGCGCTCATGACCCCGCTGCTGCTCGGCGTGCTGCTCACGAGCACGGCCGGGAGCGCCCGCGGCGCCGAGGAACTCACGCTGCCGGTCGTCGGCGCGGAACACGCGCCGGCCTTCGTGCAGTGGCTCGGCCAGCAGACGGGCGTGAAGGTCGTGCCGGGGCCGGCCGATCCCGAACAGGCCGTGCTCGACCGCGCCGAAGACGTCGTGCTCATCATCGAGCCTGACTTCATGGCGCGCATGGGCCGCGCGCAGACGGCCGAGGTGAAGCTCGTGAGCGAGAGCACGCGCGAGCGGGCGCGCCCCAAGATCGCGCGTGTGCGGGCGCTCGTCGGCGGCTACGCCGGGCAGCTCGCCAGCCTGCGCCTCATCGCCCGCGGCGTGGCGCCGGGCATCGCGCAGCCGATCCGCCTCGAAGACGTCGAGGTGTCGAGCAGCCAGGCGCGCCTGGCGACGCTGCTCTCGTTCCTGCCGCTGCTGCTCGTCATCGCCGGACTCGTCGGCGGCATGCAGATCGCCATCGACTCGACGGCCGGCGAACGCGAACGCGGCTCGCTCGAACCGCTGCTGCTCAATCCCGTGCCGCGCTGGGTGCTGGCGGCGGGGAAGTGGCTGGCCGCCTCGGCGCTCGGCGGCGCGTAGGTCGTGCTGTCGCTCATCATCACCGTGAACGTGCTGCGCCGCATCCCGTGGCACGACCTCGGCATCCGCTTCCGCCTGAGTGACGGCGAGCTCTTCAGCCTGCTGCTCCTCATCCTGCCGCTGGCGCTCTTCCTCGCGGCGATGGTGCTCTTCGCGTCGACCTTCGCGCGCAGCTTCAAGGAGGCGCAGGGCTACCTCGGCATGCTGATGCTGCTGCCGATGCTGCCCGGCATGCTGGCCACGGTCTATCCGCTGTCGCGCCGTCCGTGGCTGGCGCCGGTGCCGGTGCTCGGGCAATACGCGCTGGCCTCCGACGTGCTCGGCGGACAACCGCCCGGCGCCTGGCTGTTTCTCGTCGCCGGCGTGTCGGCGCTCGCCTGCGCGTTGCTGCTCGTCTGGCTCACCGCCCGCGCCATGTCGCGCGAGCGCATCATCTTCGGGCGGTAGCGGGATGACCCTGGGAGTGAAGAAGACGCTCGTCGCCGTCGCGCTCTTCGCGGTGTCGGCGGCGATGGTCTACGGCACATGGCTGGCGGTGGACGACATGCGCGCCAAGCCGATGGTGGCGCGGGTCACCGTGGACGGCGGCGCGGTCGTGGTCGTGAACGACGGCGACTTCGCGTGGAGCGACGCGCAGTTCGTCGTGAACGGTACCTACCGGGCCGCCGCGCCAGACACCCTCGCGCCCGGCGCCCGCCAGGTGCTGGCGCTCACCGCTTTCGTCGACCGCGACGGCCGCTCGGCCGCCAGCGCCGGCGACCCCGTGCGCGACGTCACCGCCACCGCCACCCGCCACTCCCGCTTCGGCACGTTCAACACCGACCGCCCCACGACGGGCCGCTGGCTGCTGCGGTAACCGTACAAACGAAAGGGCCGGCGGAATCCGCCGGCCCTTCGCCAGAGAGTGCTGTGCGGCGCGCTTAGCGCTGCGCGGGCGCCGCGGTCGAGCTGACCGCCGCGCGCTTCGGGAAGATTTCCTTGAACGCGGTGAGGAACTTGGCCATGTCCTCGTCGCGGCCAATCGACACGCGCAGGTGGTTCAGCATCGGCGGGAACGGACGGCCGACGAGGATGTTCTTCTCGCGGAACGCCTGAATCGTCGGCTGCACCATCTTGTCGTGCAGGCTGACCATGAAGAAGTTGGTCTGCGACGGGATCACCGGGTAACCCCACGCCTCGAGTTCCTTCGAGGTGCTGTTGCGCAGCGCGATCGTCTTGCGGCGGATTTCCGCCTGACCGGCCGTGTCCTTGAGCGACGCGGCGGCGGCGAACTTCGCCAGCACGTTCACGCCCTGGGCGCTCGTCGTGTAGGGCCGCATGCGGTTGATGACGTCGGCCGGCGCGATCGCATAGCCGACGCGCATCGCGGCGAGCGCCGCGATCTTCGAGAAGGTGCGCGCCACGATCACCGGACGGCCTTCGAGCACGTAGGGCACCGACGTGCCGTAGGCCGGGTCGTCCACGTAGTGGTGGTAGGCCTCATCGACGAGGATCGGCATGTCCTTCGGAATGCCCTCGACCACCTGCTTCACTTCCTTGGCCGAGATGACGACGCCGGTCGGGTTGTTGGGATTGCAGAGGTAGAAGAAGCCGATGTCGCGCGCGTTGCGGTTCGCGGCGGCGATCATGCCGGGGATGTCCTGCCGGTAGTCCTTCAGGAGCGGCACCTTGATGGCTTCGGACTTGATGCTGGTGGCGTGCGCGAACACCGAGCCGTAGGACGGGTCGGCGCCGAGGACGTACTTGCCGCCCTGCAGGTAGGTGGTGCCGACGACGTCGAGCACTTCGCCCGAGCCAGCCGTGAGCAGCACGTTCTCACGCTTCACGCCGTGGTGATCGGCAATCGCCTGGATGACGTTGCCGTCGGGGTTGCCGTAGCGGTTCGCATACTTGAAGGCGTGCTGCATCGCCTCCATCACGGCCGGGGGCGGCCCCCAGTTGTTCTCGTTGCTCGCGATCTTGACGAAGGCGTCGTACTGGGCCTCACCGCCGGTGAACTGTTCGGTGCGTACCTGCCCGAGAAGGCTGGCGGGCTTCAGGCCCAGGGCGCCGACGGCTGCGGCCACACCACCGAAAAACCGACGACGAGAAAACGGATGCCTGACGTCCATGCGAAGCCCTCCAAGGGAAATCTGGTCGAACCCCAGAAATGTACCCGATCTTCGGCCCGAATGCGCGTCCGTCGCAGCCTTCCGGGACAGATTCGTGCATTTTTCTCATGACCACCCGCTGCAGGATGCGCGAAACCCATGCGTTTGTTGCAGATAGCGGGGCAGGCGCCTGCAGTAGAATCCCGGCCGGCGCCGCCCGGCGCCCGGGAGAGCACCCCATGAAACGTCGCGATTTCCTGACTTCGTCAGTGGCCGGCACGGTAGCGGCCGGGCTGACCGGCACCCCGGCCGAGGCGCTCGCCGGCGAGGGCCTGCGGCAATCCGCCGCACCCACGCGCCGCATCCTGATTGCCGGCGGCGGCTTCGGCACGGCCTTCATCCGCTACATGGCGGAACTGACCGGCAAGCCGCGGCCGAAGCTGCTCTACCTGCCCACGGCGTCGGCCGATTCGCCGCAGGGCATCATCAGCTGGTACCGGGCTTGCGCGCCGCTCAACGTGGAGGCGTCGCACCAGGTCAGCTTCATCGCCAGCACCCAGCAGCCGCGTGGCTGGGACGAGGTGCTGCTCTCGGTGGACGGCATCGTCTGCTCCGGCGGCAACACCCTCAACCAGCAGGTCATCTGGAAGGCGCACGGCATCGACGTCCTGCTGCGCCAGGCGTGGGACCGCGGCATCGTCCTTGGTGGCGCCAGCGCCGGCTCGCTCTGCTGGTTCGAGGAAGGCACCACCGACTCGCGCCCGAAGGAGCTCTCGACGGTGCAGTGCCTGGGCTTCCTCAAGGGCAGCCACTGCCCGCATTACGACGCCGAACCCGGCCGCCGGCCGCTGTACCACAAGCTCATCGGCTCGGGCCAGATGAAGCCGGGCTATGCCTGCGACAACGACGCCGGCATCTACTTCGAAGACAACACGGTGAAGCGCGTCGTGGCGACGCGCGCCGATGCCGACGTGTTCCACGTGAGCCTCGTGGACGGCAAGGTGGTGGAAAAGCCGCTGCCGGCCGACCGGATCTCGTAATCGGCTAGACTGCGCCGAGCGTGTCGAGTGATGGCCTGCCTCTGACGGCATCCCGGATGCGGACGGACGACCCCGAGGGCGTCACCGCCGACGTCGCGGCGCTCGCCCGCATGGCGCGCGGCGACGAGTCGGGGCTGGCGGAGCTCTACGACCGCCACGCCACGCCGGTCTACTCGCTGGCCCTGCGCATCGTGCGGCGGCCCGAGGATGCCGAAGATGTCACCCAGCAGGTGTTCACGCAGGCCTGGCGCACGTCGGCGCGCTTCGACGCCTCGCGTGGGGTCGTGGCGGCGTGGCTGCTGATGATGGCCCGCTCGCGCGCCATTGATTGCCTGCGCCGTCGCAACCCGGCACGCGATGGCATCTCCGACGACGAGCGTCTGGCCGCAATCCCCGATCCCGAGCCGAGCGTAGAGTACGTAGTGGCCACGCGCGAGCAGGTCGAACGGGTGCAGGTGGCCATCGACGCGCTGCCCGCCGAACAACGGGTGGCCGTCGAGCTGGCGTACTATGACGGCCTGACGCAGAGCGAGATCGCCGAGCGGACGTCCACGCCCCTCGGCACCGTCAAAACCAGGGTCCGGAGCGCGCTGCAGACGCTTCGATCCGCTGTGGCCGTGGCGCGTGGTGCGGCCGGGGGTCAGTCATGACGCAGGACCCCGAAGAGCAGCGCGTGCTCGACGCGCTCGGCCGTGCCGTGCCGCAGGTGGCGCCGCCGCCCGGCCTGCGCGCGAAGGTGCTCGCGGCCGCGGTGCGCGAGCCCATCGAGCCGGCCGGGG